>NZ_DJGY01000060.1:0-220746 GCF_002435675.1 Acetobacterium sp. UBA5834
CATCAATGGGTGTTTCAATTTCGACACCATCCCGGATGACAAGCGCCGTTTTAGGTGCCAGACCCATCAGTTTTTTTATCGCTTCGGAAGTTTTCCCTTTGGATACCGCTTCCAGATATTTTCCTAACAGGATCAGGGTAATGATAACTCCAGCGGTTTCAAAGTACAAATCTTCAACTGCCCCGAAATTACCAATGCTGATCTGATAAACCGAATAGAGACTATAGAGAATCGCCGCCGAGGTTCCCATCGCAATCAATGAATCCATATTGGGACTGCGTTGGATGATGGCTTTGAAACCGACACTATAAAAACGGTGGCCAGCGATTATAATTGGAATCACCAGAATAATTTGCACGATGGCGTAGGTCAGCGGATATTGCATCGGCTCCAGAAAGCTGGGAATCGGTAGTCGCAGCCACCAGATCATCGCCCCCATGGCCAGATAAAGCAGCGGAATCCCGAAAGTTGCCGACACGATTAATTTAGTCTTGAGGGTTCGGATTTCTTTTTCCTTCCGCAGTTTGTCTTCATCAATGGCCGTTTTTTTCTCAATTTCCAGCGCCTGATACCCGGCTTTTTCAATGGCCTGGCGAATGGTAGAAAGTTTTATCTGCTGGGTGTCGTAGTGAACGGTGGCTTTTTCCGTTGCCAGATTAACAGTAGCACTGGTGATTCCTTCAAGCTTCCCTAAAACCTTTTCGACCCGAGCCGAACAAGAGGCACAGGTCATCCCGCCAATCGGGATTGTCACTTCACTGATTGTACTGATTTCGACCGTACCGTATCCGGCTTTTTCAATGACTTCATTGATTTTTTGCCGGGAAGCCACGCCCTCATCATATTCTACCGACAGGCTTTCGGTGGCAAAATTCACTGATGCACTGGTTATCCCTGCCATCTTACTGACAACTTTTTCAACTCTGGCGGCACAGGCCGCACAGGTCATGCCTGTTATTTTGATTGTTTCTTTTTTCATAAAATTGCCTCCTTGACTTTCATATATGACTCTTTTTTATTGGCTAATATCATCAACAACGGTAATGGTACTTCCTACCATTCCCATCCAGCAGGAATAATTGATGGTACCGGCCTTGGTCGGTGTAAATTCGACGACATTTTCTCCGGTAATCAGTTTTTGTTCAACACCATAGCTTCGGATCAGCATTTTATTATTGCAGCTATTTAAATCGCCGTCGTTGGCTGTGATGATCCATTTAACCGGTATCCCCGTTTGAACAACAATAGGTTTATAAATGCCCCGATCCAGGGTCGTTGCTACCGTTTGAACCCCATCACTCACTGTGGCTTTAGTTCCGGCATTTGATTTGGCAACGGAACTACTGACACTCTGCTGTTCTGTCGTTTTTTGAGACTCACTGCTTGATTGAGTTTGTGATGAATTAGAATTAACCGCTGTTTCGCCTGCGTTTCCTGAACTTCTGGTACAGCCAGAAAATATAACAATCCCCGTCAGGACGATGGCCAACACGATTCCCCATAAATAATATGATTTTTTCATTTAAATTCTCCTTTTTATACTACCCTTTTAGATAATTACGAAACTACCGTGAGCTTTGCGCCCAGTTTCGCACGAAACAATTTTTACACTGTACGGCGGACAGTTCTCTGAACTGTTCGCCTACACGTTACAAAATTGTTTGTGGAAAATGCACTCAAAGCAACCATTGTTCGGTGCTTTTTCATTTCGCAATTACCTAATACTACCCTTTTTTAGTCTTTACTACCTGTGCTTAATTGACAATTGTGATGGTGCTTTTTATCATCCCCATCCAACAACTATAGGGTACCGTCCCTGTATCCGCTGGCGTGAATTCAATGATATTATCACCGGCCACTAATTTCTTTTCAATATTGTATTTGGGGATCAGAACTTGATTGTTGCAGCCATTAATGTCATTTTCATCCGCCACGATGGTCCATTTGACGGGTACTCCCACTTGGACGGTAATCGGTTCATAACGGTTCGGCGAAAGCTTTGTTGTAATTGTCTGAACCCCCTGGTCGATGGATGTCGTATTACTTTGCTGCACTTCATTCAACGCTGTCACACTACTGGTTAAGGTAGGAAGTGCAATACCCGATAAACTCACGCCATTGCTAAACATAAATACGCCCAATATCAAAACGAGCACGGCGCTGGCCGTCATCATTTTGCTGGTGAATTTTTTACTGAGCAATGAACTGATCGTTCCCAGTCCAAACATCAGCGGCACCGTTCCTAAACTAAATGCCAGCATCGATAAGGCACCCTGGACCGGATCACCGGTGGAAAGTGCATAGAGTTGCATGGCCTGGAGTGGTCCGCAGGGCATTAAGCCGTTTAACAGTCCGACATAGAGCGGGCTGTTGCTTTTTTTCTGTTCATTGATCTTCCTGGCAAAAATCTTGGGCATTCTGGGATTAAACTTACGCAGCCAGGGAAAAAGATTCAGCATATTCAAGCCCATAATCACCATGAACACCCCTGCCATAACAGCGACAATTCCTTTAGCTGTACCGGAAAAGCTGACGACTGATCCCAATGCTCCGACGATCCCGCCCACGATGGTATAGGAAATCACCCGACCGGTATTGTATAAAATGCCGGGCCTGAGATTTGCCGTTTTCTTTTCACTTTTTATACTTACATTGGGAACACATTGAGATAGGTTGATCCCCCCACACATGGCAACGCAGTGAATGGAAGTGAGTAAACCGATTAATAATAGTGCGCCATAACCGACACCCTGTTTTGCCTCTGGAAATGAGTTAAAGATGTTAAAACCGCCAAAGTAATTGATAATCACAAATACAGCAATAATGATGATGCCGATTCCTAAAACTTCATTAATTTTATTTTTCTTTTCAACGGTTTTGTTTTTTTGTTTTTCACCTGCTCGTTTTACATAATAATCCATGCTTTCAATGGTCTGTACAATGGTTGACAGCTTCACACAATCCGGGTCGTATGTAAAACTGACCCGTGAGCGTGTATAACTGGCAGTGACATTTGTTACCCCATCAAGCTTTTTTAGTTTATTCTCAATTCGATTTTCACAATTAACACAGGTCATCCCGCTAACTGAAAATGTCTTTGTCATTGCTTTTTCTTCCATTGGTCATTCTCCTTGTCACTTCTTGTCTGATCCTATCATAACAACAACTTTTGTAGATCTTATGGAGAAGCGAAACGTTAGTCAATGCCTTTTAACCTCTAATTATGAATTAATTTTTAAATCAACTTTCCTTCTTCAAAGCAGAAATATACCAGAGGCTTCTGGAAACACAACCCTTACTGAAGCTTTTTGATTACGACAATCTGGACATAAAAAAAGGCTCTCGATGTTTTTCATCAAGAACCAATGATCAAAAATTATTATTTTTACGGATACACCTCAATCAGCACATCCATAATGCCACCGCAGGCCATCCCCTCGTCTTCGGCCACTTCCCCGGTCATATCAACATGCATGGTTAGAAAGCCGGCCTCTTCACGCAGAAGATCCCGGGCGGCGACGATCACTTCGCCTTCGCTGCAGCCGCCGCCAATGCTACCGAGGCTACGGCCATCGGGCCAGATAATCATTTTAGCCCCAGCCCCCCGGGGAACAGAACCTTTTTTTGAAATGACCGTCACAATCGCCCGTTTGTCAGAGTCATTTTCTGCTAAATTCTTAACCACTTCAAAATCGAAATCGGAATGATTGGTCTTATTGTTCCGATCCGCTTTTTCCGGTTGATGAGCCATTCGCTTCACCTGAATGATCTCAGCAATAATCGAAATGGCAATTTCTTCCGGGGTTACTGCCCCAATTCGTAGCCCGATCGGTGAATAAACCCGGGCGAGTTGTTCATCCGTAAAACCGTCTTCCCGAAACTGAGCCATCAAGCCCTTAACCCGGCGCTTGGACCCGATCATCCCCAGATACTCGGGATTTTTGGTAATCACCTGGCGCAGGCACACTGCATCATGGCGATGCCCCCGGGTGACTACAACGACGTAGTCGGTGTTTTTGACCTGCAGGCGGTCAAAACAGCTATCAAAGCTTTCGCATAATACCCGACTTGCTTCGGGAAAGCGTTGCGCATTGGCAAAAGACGGTCGATCATCGACAACGGTGACCTTAAAGCCGATATCCGCCCCATAACGGGCCAGCGGCTTGGCAATATGACCGCCTCCCAAAATAATCAGCCGACCTTCAGAATAAAAGGGTTCATATAAGACGAAAGCCCCCTCTTCGGTGGTATTAAATTTCGGCAATCCCTGATCAATAACGGCTGTGATCGTTTTTCTGGTTTTTTCATCAAATTGTTCTGTTTGTAAATCGCCATTTCGCAAAACTGATTTTGTAATCGTACGTTTCGTTGTTTCCGGATTTGTTACTCCCCTGGTGCACATAATCACCTGTTTTTCATTTTCCAATTCATTAAGTAGTTTTTGATACGGATTAACCACGTTCTTGTCCCTTTCTGAAACGATCGTCCAACCAGATCTCCCGGGGACGATGACCGATTTCAAGTTGAATTTCATATTTGCTGATTTTGCTGTACAAGGTATTTCTTTGAATACCCAGAGCTGAGGCCGTCTGGCTGATATTGCCCTTATAGAGTTTTAAGACCCGTTTGATATGCTCTTTTTCCATATAGGATAAATCGAGCTGTGCCGGATCAAGATCTTCGAGTCGCTCTTCCCGCAGTTCAATCGGCAGATTTCCGGCAATTGCCGCAAATTGCGCCATTGGACTGGGCTGATCGATATTTTCCGAAAAATACTTATGCGGAAAATCCTCGGTGTTAATGATCAGTTCCACCACATTTTCCAGTTCCCGCACATTACCCGGCCAACTATAGCTTTCCAATATGCGCATGTTTTCATCGGTGATTTCAAATTCTTTCTTTTCATATTTCGCTGACAGATTTTTCATGAAATATTGAAACAAAATGGCAATATCGTGGGTGCGATCGCGAAGTGGTGGCAGATACAGGGGGAGGACGTTGAGACGGTAAAACAGATCCTTCCGGAAACGACCCAGCTCAACTTCTTTTTTGAGATCCTTATTGGTCGCGGCAATAATGCGCACGTCAATGGGAATCGAACGCTGGCTACCAATCCGGGTAATGACGTTTTCCTGCAACACCCGCAGCAATCGGGTCTGCATATCAAGCGGCATCTCGCCGATTTCGTCAAGCATGATCGTACCATTATTGGCCTGTTCAAACTTACCAATGTTGCCGCCTTTCTTAGCCCCGGTATAGGCGCCTTCCTCATAACCAAACAGCTCCGATTCAATCAATTGATTGGGAATTGCCCCACAATTTATGGCCACAAAGGGCTCATCAACCCGTTTGCTGAAATTATGAATGGCCTGGGCAAAGACTTCTTTTCCACAGCCGCTCTCCCCCAAAATCAGAATGGTCGAACGATTGTTGGCGATTTTTTTGGCATACTCTATGGTGCTGACAAAATGGCTGTCAGCACCCATAATTTTGTCAAAAGTGTAATAGGGCTGTTCGGATTTGACGATTTTTTTTGTTTGATCTTCTTTTAAAACAAAGACAATCTCAATACTGTCATCCTGAGGGTTATAAATCGGACTGGCCGTCATCTGGCAATAGAAATGATTCCGCAAGGCTTTAATATTGATAATTCGGTTAACGTGTTTTTCCAAATGAATCGCTTCTTTGATGTTATCCCACTCTTCAATGATTTCGGCGACATTAGTCGCCGACAGTTGTTTGTATTTATTGCCGAATAAATCCATCGCCCGCTGATTATATATTTTAATCCGACCATCCAGATCTGAGGTCAGGATTGCAACCGGCATCGAATTGAAAATCGTTTTGATGTGTTTATTGGTCATATTCTGGAGTCGATTATACTCTTTGACCCGGAGCATTTCTTCGATGGCGTTGGAAGCCGCAATGACCATTCCCAGGGTATGGGGGTGAACCGAATCGGAGTAACCAGTCAGATCGAGGGCACCAATCAGATTGCCGTTGGCGTCTTTAATCGGAGCGCCTGAACAGGTCCAGCGGTGATAGGCCTTGATAAAATGGTCTTTGCCAGACAATTGCACCGGTTCACCCGATTTTATCACCAGCGACATGGCGTTGGTGCCAATACACTCCTCATTCATATAGGCACCGGCAACCATTTTCAGTTCAAAGGCTTCGGTCAGAATTTTTTCGTCACCGATGGCGTTCAAAATACAGCCTTCTTTATCAGTCAGCAAGACAAAAAAATTATTTCCCCTGACAATGCTCATCAGATGCTCCATATAGGGCGAAGCGGTCAGAATCAGATCCCTGTTTTCCGAAAACTTGGCCTGTAACTCTGAATGATCAATCATTTTTTTACTGAAGACCTGATCTTCGGTGATCCCATAGTCGGCACAGCGTTCCTTCGATTGCTTGATAAGGTTTTGATAAATATTCTTATTCATGGTTAATTGTCTCTTTTCATTGATTTTGGCAAATCCATTTTCCACTTTTCTGATTATAGCATAGTTTAAAGCTAGCAGCGTAAGGGATCTTCCATTTGAATACTTCTTTAATTGTTAACCCAAACAGGTTTGCCAGAATAACCCGGATGACTCCGGCATGGGCGAGGATCACGATCGACCTCGTATCGTTTTCTTTTACCATTTCGGCAAATGCCGGTAGCACCCGTTTCTGTAAAGCTACAAAACTTTCGCCAGCTGGCGGTGCAAAAACATCCAACTCCCGACCCCGCTGTTCATAACTCCCGGGATAATGCTCTTCAATCTCTGCGAAGGACTTTCCGTCCCAATCGCCCATATTGATCTCTTGTAACGCTTCGATTGTAAACCGGGGGATCGAGCGTTCGCCCAAGAGAATGTCCAAAGTTGCGACACAGCGGCAAAGCGGGCTGGTATAGGCGCAATCCAGGGAAATTTGCTTAAACTGTTCCTGAAGTGTTTGCGCCTGCTTCATACCTTCCGGTGATAGGGGCAGATCCAATTGGCCAATATAGGTTTTTTCGTTTTTTAGTTCAATCTGACCATGCCGAACTAAATATATCTGGGTTTCCATTTAACAGCCCTTTCTGAATGCTTTCATCTGACTTGCGTATTACCACGTTAGTTCTTTCGATTAGATTATTTTATCCGATCATCCTTTGGATTTTCTGCAAAATAATCTCGGCATTGTGATAGCGCCGAGTTATTTTTTCAAGCGCCTGCGGATTATCGTGATAAGCCTGAAAGACCATGTTTTTTCGTGTCGTCAGATCGATCAACTGATCATCTTTAACCAGCTTATCGGCCAGATAAAGGATTTCGCTTTCCGTAATGGCGGTATCCGCTTCGACTAAAATATCCATATGATCAGCAATGATTGCCCCCACTTTTGGATAACCCAAATCTCTTAAGATCTCGCCGCCTTTTACCGCGTGGTTTTTTTCGCTTTTGGCAAGATCATGAAGCAGGGCGGCAGCCTGAAGTACCGGTCGATTAAGGGTTTCCCCTTTATCAATTAATTGATCCACCAAATCAGTGGCTGTCTGTTTGACTTTTTGACAATGCCGACGAATATTCTCAGGCAATTTATGCTTCTCCCATATGGCATAGCATTCGCATAAATTAGGGGCTTTCAGGGCGTCGTAGATTAACAACGCCTCATAATCCGCCCGGGTATCCATATCCATTAAAATCGCTTCATCGATCAGAGGGAGTTCCGCTGCATCGGCTTCATATAAGGCCAGCAGCCTTTTAAGCCCACCGCCTTGTTTATTATCCAGAATCGCGCTCCGGTACTTTATATTAATCAGTGGCGGATGCCCCCGCTCACCTAAAAAGCTGGGATAGATAATGCCTTTGCCGAGCCGCGGTGATGCTGCCATCAGATCCTTGACCGATTCCCGCTTGATCAACGGAATGTCTACTGGATGAATAAAAAAGGCCTCAATTTCGTCGTTCAGTTGAGTGACGCCAGTAACAATGGAGGTATACATCCCCTCAGCAAAGTTCTCATTGACCACGACATCCAGTGGCTGATTGTCAAAATAGGGGCGGATTTCATCCGCCCGGTGGCCCAGAACCAGAATGATCTGATCGATACCGGCCTGCTGATAAAGGTCCACCACCCGTTCCACTGCCGTTTGCCGGCCGAATTTTAGCAGCGGCTTGAATCCGTCCATCCGTGAAGAATAGCCTGCCGCAATAATAATAACGCCATACTTTTGCTTTTTCAATTTGGGTACCGCCTGACTTGAATCATTTCCGCCACAATACTAACGGCAATCTCCTCCGGGGTATCGGCATAAATGTTCAAACCAATGGGATTGTGCACCCGTTCCAGATCGCTGTATGAAAAGCCCATCTCCAGCAGCCCCTGATAGATATGATTGCGTTTGTTTTTGCTGCCGAGCATCCCGATGTATTTAGCCTCGGTTTGCAACATCTGGGCTAACACATCTTTGTCATCCGAATGGCCTCTGGTTACAATTACCACATAGGAATATTGGTTGATGCTGATCTGGTTTTCGATATTTTCAAAACCCGGGATCACTAGTACCTCATCAACCGTGTTAAATCGCTGGCGATTGGCAAACTCTTCCCGGTCATCAAGCACCGTGACATAAAAACCAACAACTTTACATAATTCAGCCAGAACCTTACCAATGTGACCACCGCCGATAATGCAGACATTCTCATGGTTAAAATAAGGTTCGACATAAAAACCTGCGGCTTGTAAAAAAGCCTGCTGATATTTCAATTGATAAAAATTCAGGCGGATCTCTTTAACCAGGTTGTGGACTTCATCACTTTCCGATCCCCAAAAACCAGTTTCAGTGCAGACCCATTTTTCCAGTCGTCCATTTTCATGGCTCATCTGCGGTATCTTGATAATTGTCACAAAGTCTGTCTTGGTATCAATCAATTTGATCAGTTCATCATAAAATACCTGCGTTTGCGCATCCCACCAATCAATGTACTCCAGGAGGATTTTTAAATCACCACCGCAAACCAGTCCCGGTGAAGCTTTATCCTTACTGTTAAGCCGAAACGTTTCAATCTGATAATAGTTATCCTTGAGAACCCTGGCGGCGGTGCGAATCACCATTGCTTCCACCAGACCACCGCCGATTGAGCCTTCGGTTGACAGATCCTCTCTGATCATCATTTTTGCACCTTCATTACGGGGAGCTGATCCCGATTTTTCGAGAATGGTCGCCAGCACAAAATTCTCTTTCTGGTCTTTTGCTTCTTTTATTTGCCTGATCAGATTATTCACTGCTGCTCTCCTTTCGCCAGTCCCTGATTTTTCGCTTGACCATGCTGTTCACCAGTTGATCCGGTTTCTGCAACGGACTTCTTTCGACTTCAATACGTATCGCTGAATCGTAGTTTTTTAGAAGATGTGCTTGCACGCACTTTTGCAGTTGCGCTTCTTTTACTTTGGCGGTTTCGTTTTGATAAAACGAAACCTCAATCAGGAGGGTCTGATCGTCTTTAATGGTGACCTGATAATCAATCAGGTCTTCATCGGCCAAGAGTATTTCCTCCAGCTCTTTGAGATCAAAAGTGACATCGCCAGCCAATTGGATTCGATTCCTTAGCCGTCCGCTAACTTTTTTCATGGTTCTTAAAAAGCTGCCGCATTGACAGGCGTCGACTGAAAACGCCCCAATATCGCCAGTGCGATAGCGAATCAAGGGCATCGCCTGGCGATTAAAGGTCGTAAAGACAATCTCACCTTCGCTGCCATCGGCCACCGCCTTTCCGGAAACCGGATCGATAATTTCAAAATATAAATCGCCCTCCCGGAGATGATAGCCATTTAGCGCCTGACACTCGACCCCACCGCCGTAACCCATTTCAGTCATCCCATAATGGTTAAAAACCTGGCAGCCAAACTTCCGGTTAAGCTCAATAACCAGTGCCTGCGGGACGTAGTCAGTACTGAGCAGAACTTTTTCGATGTGCTTAAAGCTCGCCGCTTTGCTGCGACTGAGATATAAAACCTGAATCGGAATGCCGACGATGCAATTAATCTCATTTTCGATCATCGTCTTTTCGACCGCCTCCAGATCGTTGAGTAGTCCATAAACAACACAGTATGTCCCGGTGCGATCAAGGGCTTTTTTTAACAAATCACCAATGGTCCCGTAGGCTTGTCCCGGCAGTAAAACCATTACCCGATCGGTGTTGTCTATTAACGAACGCATCCCGTAATCGAAAAAATCCACCGTTTTTTGGAGATCGGCCTCTGTAAAAAAAATCCGCTTCTTCGGGCCACTGGTTCCCGAGGTATTTAAAGTAACTATCCGGGCAATTTGCGATTGGGGCACACATAAAAAATCAAAGGGATTATTTTTGATATCCTCGGCTCTTGTTAACGGAAGTTGCTCAAACTGCTCCCAGGATTTAATTTTCCGGGGATCGATGCTTTCCAGCTGCTTTTGATAAAACCGGCTGTTATCCTTGGCATAGCTAAGCGTTTCAAGCACTTTTTCCAGCTGATAGCTCTTGAGCGCATCAGGATTTTCCGGGGAGATGCCGGTTCGTTTGATGATCCAGTTTTCCAATGGTGTCTTTTTCATAAAATCCTCACTGTTGGCGATAGATGGCATGCCCGTTTTTATCGGTCAGGTTATACATGCAAAAAGGGATCAGCTGGCCCTGCGGGTTAACAACATGAATGCAGCAGTCCTTAACCCGATTAAGATCGAGATTCCAGACATCCTGAAAAGCCATCGCTGACAGGCTGAACGAATGGCGGTTAATCTGCTCGAGAATCGCATCCCAGCCATCTTTTGCTGGTACTGCAATGCTTTTTTTAATGCCATCGTCCTGTGGTTCTGACCCGGCGCCGGACCACTTCCGAACCACATGGGCTTTTGCCTTTCGGGCACCCTCTTCGGCTTTTTCTCCCCCACAGCATTTTGCGCCACCGCCCTGGGCGATCAGCTCCCCGTTTTCCGAAACCGTATAATTCCCATGAAACGAACACCGGGCATTTTCGCAGCCGGGCGGACTGAAACTGTCTTTACGGATCCGCCGCTGGGTTTGGACTTCGATTTTATCGATCAAGTCGCCTAGAGTCAATCTTTTCTGTTCATCCGGCAGGTTTGGAATCCGACCAAAATAACTGGCGGGCTGCATATGCACGCCTTTAACCGTTGGCGCCCATTCCAATCCAAAATTGATAATGTTCCCGAGATCGGAATCGTTGACTTCCCTAACCAGGGTCGGCACCAACACGACTCCAATATTATATCGCTGACAATTTTTTATTGCCTTGATCTTGGTTGCCAATAATGGTTTGCCTCGGAGTTTTTTATAAATCTCATCATTGGTGCCATCAAATTGCAGAAACACCGAGTTGAGTCCGGCATTTTTTAAGGCACTGACATACGCTTCATCCTCACCCATGCGGATGCCATTGGTATTGATTTGAATAAAGGAAAAGCCGATCTCATGCCCAATTCTGATAATTTCTGGTAGATCATCCCTTAAAGTGGGCTCGCCGCCGGAGAGCTGGATATTGCAATTGCCCGAGGTGTCCATCGCACTCTGATACATCCGTCTGATCGTTTCAAGATCAAGATCCACCTCGGTATTGCCATTGGCGTTGGCAAAACAAAAGGAACAATTGAGATTACAGCGCTGGGTGACCTCAATCAGTGCCGTGCAGGTATGCTGGCGATGGTCGGCACAAAGGCCGCAATCGAAGGGACAGCCATTTTCGACCACTGTATTCGGTTTTTTGATGGTGGCCGGGATTTTATTGCGCACCCACTTTTCAATCGGAATACTGCCCCGCCACAGCAGCGCTTTGAAGCGACCATGTTCCGGACAGGATTTCTCCATCCAGGTTTCATTATTTTCAGACCAGATGAGCGCATTTATTTTCTTAAGGCAAACCGGGCAAAGGCTTTCAGTCATCGAAATGATTCGCTTCATTTTTTCTACATCTCTCGATTCCCAAATGTATAGCCATTCTCCTGAAGGATCTCGACCACCTTTTCAAAGCTTTCCAGCAGCGTATCGCCACATTTCACCGGATAAGCCTGGTTGTTTTCATCGGTAAAGCGATAAACACCGATCAGATCGAGACATTCGGTGCTTTCAAAGCGCTCTTCAAACCAGTCCATGTAGGCTTTAACCATTGTGCCAAAATTATCCTGGGTATATTCCCGGGCTTTGCCCTTACCGGCATACAAGCCAATCACACCAATGCCGCCGGTTAAAACGCCACAGGTTTTCTGATTGCCGCCAATACCATTACACAAACCATTCATCACCCGGATCAGGTCGTCATTTTCGATCTCTTCCATATCCAGTGCCAGCTTCATCATAATCTGACTGCAACAATAACCTTCCGTCCCCAGTCGATACAGTTCAAATTTCAGTTCATCCATTTTTACTCCACCTTTCTTGCGATCATCATAAAGTAACCCGGTTTGCACATTTTTAGGGCGTCCTGGAAGCCAGCCGCACAGGCCCCTCCGGTTTTTAACCAGAATGCCTGCATCGAACCGAATTCAAAGATCGTTTTGACCAGCAACTGCCTGAGCAATTCACTGTGATCTTCCAGCAAGACAGTCTCAAAACCGGCGTCAGTGAGATCCATCTGCAATTGTTTTAAATCGTATAATCCCCGCATGCAGCTCGTAAACTGATGGGTCTTGATCCCTTCAAGCGCTTCCGGATTTCTAGCATAAACATCGGTAATAAAAAACACTCCTTGGGGTTTCATCACCCGATAGACCTCCTTCAGTACTACCGGAAGATCGGTCATCAACGACAGCGTACATTCGGATAACACCCCTTGGAAGCTCTCGTCCGGGCAGGGAATCGCTTCCCCGCTGCCGAGGAGAAATTCTTTATCCGGATTATTTTTCCGGGCTGTTGCCAGCAGTTTTTGGGAGGGATCAAGCCCCACCACTGTCAGCCCATATTTCTGTTCCAGATAACTGACGGTCGCACCCGTTCCACAGCCGAGATCCAGCAATAAATCAGCGGCACTCCAGCGACAACCGGCCACACCCCTGTCGGTTAAAGCAAAGCCCCCCGGCCGCAGCGTTCCACCCAAAAGTTCCGACATTTCCGGACTTTCATAGGCACAGTTCCCTGACACCTATTTATCCTCCAGTCCTTCTTCGACTTCCTTCATTTTGCCCAGCGCCAGCGCTTCATCAATGAATACCTGGTGACAGCTGGGACATTTGGGCAGATCCACTTCAAAGTTTCCTTCCATATACCTTACCTTGACCTTGGTTAATTCCAGTTCCTGCTGGCATTTATCACAACGCCATGCTGTTTGGTCAGTACTCTCATGTTTCATCTTATTCCTCCACTATTTCCATGCGATGACTGTAGACGCTTTTTAAGATATAGTCATTTTCTTCTTTTTCGTATTTCACCCAAAAGGTAACGTTGTCACGTCGCAGCCTGGCCAGATATTCTCCGGTTTCGGGATTGCAGAAACGTTCGTTATTTTCTTCGGCATTTTTAAGCACCGCCTGGATATCTTCTGATAAGATATAACGGTCTTCGATTTTCTGTTTAACATCATCGGGGATAATCAGTTTAAATTGGTCTTCCATCATGGTTTCCTCAGGTTCCTCTCGCCAGATTTCTTTTAATAAGATTTGCTTAACCCGACTGCGGTTGTCATGGCGTTCTGACAGGGTTGGCATCTTGCGAGTAGCCGCTTCGCCATCAGCTTTGGGATAGATCAGATCCAGCAAATGGTAGGTGCGTTTGCCGCCGGATACAAACAGATCCTTGCACATGGCACAGTAAACCAGCAGATCATTCTCGCTTTCGCCGATGCGTTCAGAAACAAAGGCGTTGGATTGTTCACGGTTGGCGTAATAAACCAGTCCGCCGTAGCCGCAGCATTTTGTTTTTTCTTTGGTGTATTCCAATTCCTCAATGCCATAACCGAGTTTGGCAACAATTTTTCGGACACTCTCATGGAGGTCACTGTTTTCCCGGGTTCCACAGGCATCATGAATACTGAGTGTCTGGGGGGTTTTAATGTGATCTTTGTTCGGCAAACCTTCTCTGACATAAATATCCCAGAGTGATTCCACTTTAATTTCCGGCAAATATTTTTCAAAAATCCGCATACAGCTGGAACAGGCCAGAATAAAGGTGGGGTGTTCCATTTCTGCCCAAACCTTTTTGATGGCTTGGATATTTTCGTTCATCAGGTCTTTTTGTCCGCCCCAATCAGCCGGTGCCCCGCAACAGCCCAGATAAATACCGACATCGCCCTGCACATGGCCAACCAGGTATTCATAGATACTCTTAATATCATCCGGATAGGAGGCTGGTAACTGACAGCCGGGATAGAAGAGATATGCGGTTTTTCCGGTTCCCTTGTATAAGCCTTTGACATAATCTGAAAAAGAAATCAGCGGATAATAAAACAGATCTTTGGATTCCTCTTTGCTGGGTTGTTTGCGCACCAGCGAAAACCGGGAACTGTTGGAAAAAGCCATATCTTTCAAGGCAAAGTCGTGGGCCGAGGCTGGCATTTTACCACGTTCCACCATACTTTCACGGGTTTCATGGATAACATCACTCATGCTGATATCGAGAAAACATTCTTCCTTACAGAGGCCGCATTCAGCGCAGGAATTAATCATCTTATTGGCATAGTGCGTGCCTAAAATAATCCGTTCGCTGTGATTGATCTGACGGATATAGGCATCTGGGGACATTTCGAATTTCCGCAGGTGGACACAGCCCTCAATGCATTTGCGACACTGACATTTGACGCAGCGTTTGGCCTCGGCCATGGCTTCATCCTGGCTATAAATGGCGGCTGATTTTAAAATCGGAGCTAACGGTTCTTTGCCGCAGATATCAAAGTGCAACGGTGTTTCAAAAGCCCCTTCTCGTTCCCGGGAATCCGTCAGGGATACCTTTGACAAAAAGCGTTCGATGGAAATAGCCGCCCGTCGTCCCGAGCTGGCTGAGAAAATCACCGATTCGCTTTGATTAACGAGACTCCCGCCAACAAACAGAGCCGACTCATCCGCCTGGAAGGTGAGCGGATTCCATTTAATTTCTTCTTCCCAGGCCGCGGTTCCCAGATAAACCGCATCATAGGTAGCCAGCAATTCACTTAATTTATTTTTATCGACGATTGTTTCAAAATGAATGGGTATTTTTTTATCAGCAATCGTCTTTAATTCTTGTTGCAGTACTTCTTCGGTCAGGGAGTCGCCCACAAAATCCCACAGCCGTCCCCCTAATCGATTGGTTTTTTCATAGATTGTTACGACATAACCCTTTTTGTCCAGATCCACAGCGGCGGTTAAACCACTTAATCCCCCACCAACGACGGCCACCTTGCCTTTATTCTTTGGTAGCGGCCAGACTTTCTTCGGCTTGTAGGTACCATACTCCAGTACCGCTTTTTCAAGATCAGAGATCCGGATCGAACCGCCAGCTTTACTCCGTTCACAGGGCGCTTCACAGGGATGATCGCAGATTCGCCCAAGAATTTTGTGAAAGGGCATTTTCTTTTCCATCAGTTTATAGGCATTCTGGAAATTTCCTTGTTCTATTTCTGCTAAAAAATCAATAATTTCCAGATGAACCGGACAATTTGCCGTACAGGTTGGGGGTTCCTTGTGAATACACCGATCTCCGGTTGCTAATAATTTATCCAAATTCATAGTTGCTCTCCTAACTCTCTTCAATACAATCGCTCATCCACAGACAAATAAACATCAGTCACTTTGATGTCTGTTCCTATGAATAATTGGTGACACAATTCATTCATAGAAACAAACACCGAAGTCCATTTTAACATATTTTTAAATATAAAATAGGAATTGAAAGCTTAGAAGCTTTCAATTCCTGAGATTGTCGATAACTACCGTACCGATCAATTGTTAATCTGTTGTTCGCTGCGCCATGCGAAATTCGCTTTGCTCCTTTCGCATTGGTCGTGGGCAGTCGCCAACTACAAGCAAGCTTGTGATTGGCTCGTTGCCTGCGCGAAAATCGGACAGGCTACGCCGTGTCCGCTCCGATGCGTACAACATGATGTAACAATTGTCGGTCCTAGTTTATCTTTTTTGACAGTCCGATAGACTTGGCTTGCTTATTTTAAGGCTTCTAAACCTTCAAGTACTTTTTCTGGATAAGCTGGTAAATGTTTGATACGAACGCCACAGGCATTGAAAATCGCATTAGCGATGGAAGCATGTGGTGCTGACAATGGCATTTCACCAGAACCTGCAGCGCCATATGGTCCTAATGGTCGTGGTGTTTCCTGATGAATCAGAACGATTTCGTCGGGAACATCCTTGACTTGCGGAATACCACAACCGGTTAAGGTTGTGTGTTTTTTCAGATCTTCAAAGTCTTCGCTTAAAGCTAAACCGATCCCCTGGGTTAAACCGCCCCATAACTGTCCTTCAAGAACTGTTTTATTAGTAATGGTTCCACAGTCAGATACCAGCGTTAATTTATCCACATGGGTTTTACCGGTGGTGGTATCAACCGATACTTCTGACAATAATACCCCATACATATAAACTGGGAATGGATTTCCCTGGCTGGTTTCAACTGATGGTGCTGTACATGGTGCGGTCCAAACGCCTTCATAACGTAATGGCAAGCCTTCGGCGACCATTTCATCATAGGTTCTATAAGTACCATCGGCCTTTTTCATAGCGGCCAGTAAGTTTTCACAACCGACTTTGATGGCATTACCAGTCATAACATTGGAACGACTTCCGCCAGCTGGTCCACTGTTTGGTGTCAGCTTCATGTTATTCATAACCAGTTTGATTTGTTCTGGTTTGATTCCTAACGGTCTTAATGTTTCGTGAGCAAAGGTCAATGTACCCATATCAGCACCCTGGCCATGGTCTTCCCATGAATCGCCGACAATAACACCGTCTTTGGTTAATTCAATCCACATTTCTGAGGAGTCTGGGCCGTCAAGACCACAACCGTAAATATTTAATGAGATCCCAACACCATGTTTAATGTCTCCGCCTTCAGCATTTAATGCTTCTGCTTTGGCTTTGGCTGCCTGATAAATTGGTCGAATGGTGTCAATTGCCTGTGGTAAAGCAATAACATCTGGCTCACAACCATTTGGTGTTGTGTCGCCTTCTCGGTAGACATTCTTATAACGGAGTTCCAGTGGATCTTCGCCCATTTGATATGCCAGCATATCAATCAGAGTTTCAGAAGCAAATAAACTCTGTGGTGAGCCGTAGCCTCTAAAAGCGGAACCCCAGGCATGGTTGGTGGCAACAGTTCGGCCTTCACCACGGATATTAGGAATATTGTAACCAGCACCAATAAACTGCGAACCACGGGTGGTTACCAGATCGCCAAATTCACAGTAGGGACCATGATCAACTGACCAATCAGTTTCCATTGCTTTTAAGATACCATTTTCATCAGCTCCCATTTTTACATTCATAAAGAATGGTGAACGTTTTCCGGTGTAGGTGATTTGTTGGTACATATTAAATTCCAGGTATACCGGTCGTTTGGTAACCAGAGCGGCTACACCCAATAAACCTTCGATGGTGGGGCTGAATTTATAACCAAATGTTCCCCCTGTCGGGTTCTGAACGATGAAGTATTTAGTCGGATCAACGCCAATGGCTTCAGCAGTCATTAACTGGTGAAAGTGGAGAGCGATACTCTTAGAATGAACCATCAGGTTATCTTCTTCATCAAAGTAGGCAAATCCGACGTCTGGCTCGAGTGGTAAATGGGGTTGACGGCCAACATAGAAGTCATCTTCAATAACATTTGGTAGTTTTTCCATTAATGGAGCTGTTTCATCACCCTTGACAACATTAGTTGTAAAATAAATGTTTGGTGTACCCGGATGAATTTCAATGGCATCTTCAGCCATAGCAGCTGGTGCACTCATGTAAGGTAGCAATTCTTCAATTTCGACCACTACTTTGGCGGCTGCTGCTTCAGCCTGTTCGGGTGTATCGGCCAATACCATTGCAATGGCATCGCCAAACTGGAAGATTTTCTTGTCATTTAAGATTGGTCGTTCCAGCCCATCGCCTAAGTTCTGTGGGAAGGCCAAACCGTTAATGCGGTTGGTTCCGGGCACATCTTTAGCGGTGATAACTTTGAAGACACCTTCCATTTTTTCTGCTTCTGAGGTATCAACAGAAATAATGTTAGCATGGGAAACCTGAGCCTGAACCAATTTGATGTGTAAGGTGTTTTCAGGCAGTTTTAAGCCTAAATCGGCACCAAAGTCCCAGGTACCGGTAACTTTTGCCAGTGCTGAAGGACGAGCCATGGTTGAACCCATGATGGAAGCACCTTCTTTTAACTGGAACCACAGATCTTCTTTGGTGATTTCACCACGCATCAATTTAGCAGCATCCATAACCGCATCAACGATGGGGATATAGCCGGTACAACGACAAACATTTCGATGTTTCTGGAACCACGCTCTGACTTCTTCTCGGGTTGGGCTGGCGTTTTCTTCTAATAACGCTTTAGCTGACACGATAAAGCCAGGTGTACAGAAACCACACTGAGCCGCGCCATTAACCATCCATGCCAACTGCAATGGATGCAGGTTATCGTGGGTTCCAACGCCTTCGATGGTGATGATTTCAGACTCATCGTCAACTTTTTTCATCTTGGTTACGCAAGACCTTACCACCTTGCCATTTAAAATAACTGAACAGGCACCGCATTCCGCTTTGCCGCAGCCAACCTTTGCTCCGGTTAAGCCCTGTTGTTTTCTGATTAAATTTGCTAGGGTTGTTTCCGGATCAACAATGACCGTCCTTTGAATCCCGTTAATGAACAATGTCTTTTTTTCCACGTGAAATCCTCCTTAAATTATAAAAACTAAACCTATATATGGATGCTAAAATCAGCCCTTACCAAATCCACAATTGGGATAATGACAGTCCGGACAAGCGGAACATAATCCGCCGTGTCCCAATTTTGATATGTCTTTGGGGGTTAATTTTTCGCCGACCATCAACTTTGGTACCACCAAATCAAAAACCGTACGGTGGCTGTACATAATGCAACCGGGTAAACCTAAAACCGGAATCTCTCCCAGATATGAAAGTAAGAACATCGCACCCGGTAAGGTCGGGGCCCCATAGGAGACAAATTCGGCTCCGGTTTTTCTAATTCCATCCGGGGTGACGTCATCCGGGTCCACCGACATACCGCCCGTTACGGTAACAATATCAGCTCCTTCTTCGATTAATCCCAGAATACACTGGGCAATCATGTCCGAATCGTCCCTAGAAAAAACCTGTTTAAAAACTTCCGAATCAAGTTCTGCAAATTTTTCTCTGATCACATCACCAAACTTGTCTTCAATCCGGCCATAAAAAATCTCATTGCCGGTGGTAACCACCCCGACCTTGAATTTTTTTAGTGGCAGCACTTCGACAATCGGTTTACTTTTTGCACACAATTCTTCCATTTTGATCAATTTTTCATTTTCAATCGATAGCGGGATGATCCGGGTCGATCCGACCAGCGTCCCTTTGGTTACCATGGTATCGGTATGCAGGGTGGCCATCATCATTTCACCCAATTCGTTGATTTCCTGAAGAACAGGTACATTAATTTTAAGCAAACCGGATTGCGTCGCCGTCATTGTTACTTTTCCTTCAGAAGTCCCGACATATTCAACGCCGATTCCTGCTGCCGCTTTCCCAAGTCGCAATGCCGCATCATCTTCGTGGATGGTTCCATCATTGAATTCAATAATGGCAATGTGTTCTTTTCCCATGTTCAACAATCGGGGAATGTCTTCTTCATGCACAATATGCCCCTTCTTGAATGCTGCTCCTTTAAACTCCCCAGGGATGATCTGGGTCATATCATGTGCCAGGAACATACCCACTGATTCACGAACAGGTACTACCTTCATATTGTTTCCTCCATTAGCTTGGTCTGTATCATTTTCACTGAGCTACTTATGATGGTTGTAATATATAGCAATAAACGTGCCAAAATAAAAAAAGCCTGTTTTAAGGGCTTTTTAGAACACGATCTCAATGAATAGTATTTTTTTGAGCATTAATCATTTTATTAACGTTCATTTTTTATACATATGTTCGCATTTTAATCATTCTATATCAAATTTTCATCGTTTTACCTAACATTGTCAGGCTATTCTCATTTATAAGTGTTCAATTTTTAACGAATGCTTATTCCTGCCAATCAGATCTTAACTTATTTCATCCATTTCTCACGGTATGTTCACTTAAAAAACACCTAAGGCAATTATCCTTAATGAAATAAGTATGATTTGGCAGGGTCTATCCGATTCTAGCTATTGATAATGGAGGAATATTATGAAAAATACAACAATCAGGGTACTATCGGCACTCACCGTGATGTCAATGGCCTTTTCAGGTAGCGTTTTTGCGGCATCCGACCAAACAACTGATACCAATATCTCAACGCTGACAACGGTCGCTTCAAATATGGGCGTGGCCTATCGTGGCCATATTCAAAATACCGGTGACTATCCCCTGGACAACGCCTGGATTCAGGGCCCTACCGAATTGGGAACCGAAGGCCAAGGGCTGCGTCTGGAGGGCTTCTGGATTGAATTAACCGGAACTGTTCCAGAAAATGCCCACATTCAATATCAGGTCCATGTTCAAAACGAAGGCTGGATGGACTGGGTATCTGACGGTGAGTTTGCCGGAACCAGAGATAAAAGCCAACGCATCGAAGCGATCCGAATTCGCCTGGTGGATGATGACGGCAATGCCTTGTCCGGATATTCGGTTCAGTACTGCGGTCATATTCAGGATCAGGGCGACACCGAATGGGTTGCTGACGGTGCCGAATTGGGAACGACCGGTTTGAGTCGACGGCTGGAAGCGCTGGAAGTACAGATTATCCAAACTAATGCAGACAACAGTGATTCGAACAACGCTGATTCTGATGACGAAAGCAGCAATGACAATGCGACTGTCAAACCGACCAGCCCCGGATCGGCCATTGTCTCCCCAACTTCAACCATTGTCATCGATAAAGAATTCTCAAATCGTGAGCAAAACGCCAGTTATGACGAAAGTTTGGCTACCCACGCAGTTTTTAACGGCACTGACATCGAGCTAACTGGTGCCGGTGCCACGGCTGAAAATGGGATTCTCACAATCACCGCCGAAGGCACCTATGTCGTGAGCGGAAATCTTACCGAAGGCCAGATTCGGGTCGAAACGACCGATACCGAAAAGGTTCAACTGGTCTTAAACGGCGTCACCATCCACAACAGCAACAGTGCCCCGATTTATTTAAAGAGTGCCGACAAGGTCTTTATCACCCTGGCTGAGGGTACCACCAATACCCTGACAGATGGCAGCGACTATATCCAGACCGATGACAACACCGTTGATGCGGTTATATTCAGCAAAGCCGATTTAGCAATTAATGGAACCGGTACCTTGAACATTACTGCCAATTATAAACATGGGATTGTCTCCAAGGATGATCTGATCATAACCGGCGGTACCTTTAATATTTCCTCGGTAAAAGCTGCATTAAACGGTAAGGATGCCTTAAAAATAAAAGATGGCGTCTTTAACATCTCATCCTCAGATGGCAAAGGCCTCACCTCAAAACACGACAGTGACACCACCAAAGGTTATGTCTATATTGCCGGTGGTACCTTTAAGATCAGCAACTGCACCGAAGGGATCGAAGGCACTGCCATTGTCATTGAGGGCGGCGACATCGACGTTACCGCCACTGACGACGGTTTAAACGCTGCTAGCGAAACAACCACCGATAATGCAACGACCGAAACAACCGAAACCGCACAGATACCCGGTGGTGGTCAAACACCTGGCGGCGGTGGAATGATGGCCGCAGATACCAATGCCTATATCGCCATTGCTGGCGGCACCATCAAACTCAATACGACGGGTGATGGCATTGACTCCAACGGAAACCTTTACGTGTCCGGCGGCACCATCTTTGTCAGCGGCCCCACCAGCGACGGTGAAGGCGCTTTGGATTACGACGGCACAGCTGATGTCAGCGGCGGCACCATCGTGATTGCCGGTAGCTCGGGGATGGCCCAGAGCTTTTCGAACACCTCTACCCAAGCTTCAATTCTTTATAATCTCACCGCAAAAGCCGCAGCCGGTACAGAGGTCAGTTTAAAAGATTCCAGTGGCAAGGTGCTGGTTTCTTACACTCCCGAAAAAGCCTATCAGTCGGCAGTGATCAGCACCCCTGAGATGAGTGTCGGATCAACCTACACTTTGACTGCCGGTGGCCAAACCGTTTCGATCGAGCAAACCGCCATGGTTACCAGTAACGGCAATACCCAAGGTGGCCCCGGCGGTACACGACCAGACGGCGGAAACAGACCCGATCCGGGAACCACACCGATGACACCGCCAACAGAGACAGCCGTTTAAACTTTCTGCTTAATTTATCCCTAAAAAGATGCCAGTTTCCTGGTATCTTTTTTTATTCTAATCTAATAATAATACATGGTACTCACAACAAACGCCATAATCGCTCCCATTACAATGCTGATAAGAATTGCTGCACCAACTGCAATGGCCATCATCACCAGATACGCCCGGGCAAAATTCTTTTTGTTGGGGCCCGTTTCACTGCCAAACCCCCAAATAAAAAGCATCACAATCCCGGCAATGGGAATCGCCGTAATCAAAAACATGATTAAATACTGCCCCATTGTAATCAGATCTGTTGCCTCATTTTTCTGTACTGATGGTGTCGGTGCACTGGCTCTGGTCGGTTGCGGCGATTGCGTACTACTGACACTTTGGGATGAAGCCGATTTTCCTAACTGCTTTGCCCCGCAATGGGTACAAAACGCCGCATCATCAGGAATTTGTTTGCCACAGTTTTCGCAAAACATTGTCATACCTCCTTAGTTTTTGGTTTCCGTTTTATCGTCTTCAGCTTTAGCCTGAGCTGGCTGTGAAGCTTTTTTACCTTTAATTTTCTTTCTGATTCTCCAGAATATAAAGAACCCTAATCCGGCAATGGCAGCAAATGGTATCAGTCTAAATATTAATACGATTAGAAACGCCACAATGTAGAGAATCAAATTGATTGACGTCACAAACCCTTCGCCAATTTTTGTAAATATTTCTGAAAATGGCGAATTAACCGAAGTAGCGGACAACCTTTTTTCATACAACGAAATATATATCGTGGAATAGGCCATTTCGGTATCCCAGTTTTTAATGGTCGTCGTCAGACTGTCAATTTCTGTTCGAACCCGGTTTAATTCACTTTCGATAGCCAGCATATCAGTGACATTTGTTGCCTGTTTTAAATATTCCAACAACCGGCCCTCTTCAATTTTCAGGTTGTTCAGCTGCGCCTGGACATCTGCATACTGCTGCGAGATATTGGTGCTGCTGACATTGGCACTGATGGGACTGCCCCAGGTCTGGATCTGGGTCATGGCTTCGGAAAATTTCGACGATGGTACCCGGATGGTCAAAAAGCCTGAGTTATTCTGGACACCAGCCTGTTCTGAAGCGTAATTTGATCCGGAATCCTGGACGAATCCGCCAAGTTCCACAGCATAACTGCTGATTTTTTCAAAGGTATCTTGATAATTATCCGTATTCAGACTGATGTTTCCGGAATAAATAATTTTGGATGTATCAAAAGGGGTACTGGCATTAGCGGTTGCCTCCGGAAGTGGCACCGCATCAGCTGTTTCACCAGTCACCTGATCCGAAACCATGGATTCATCAGACCCGGCTTTACTATTGTCCTGATTTGCTCCACTAAAACATCCCCCGGCGACAACCATTACCAGACAGGATAAAATAACAACCATACCCCAAAACCAGTTTTTCTTTGCTTTTA
This sequence comes from Acetobacterium sp. UBA5834, assembly GCF_002435675.1. NCBI lineage: Bacteria > Bacillati > Bacillota > Clostridia > Eubacteriales > Eubacteriaceae > Acetobacterium > Acetobacterium sp. UBA5834. Next base: position 23,847 of record NZ_DJGY01000060.1, read on the forward strand.
ATAACCTGGGGATTACTCCCCTAAAATCAGCTGATGATTCTTTTTTAGCCGCCAGCCGTTGAGTCGTTTTTTTCTGATCCATGAACCCACCTCCTAAATATTTTTTTAGATCAATATCCTTTTTTATTTTTTACCCTTGTTTTTATTGAAAATGCATCAAAATATTTTTTTATCTTTTACAGTCAATTGTCCGATCTTTTCCGTTATGCCGCGAATCGAGTCCAGGATTTTCATAAGGACTTTTTTTCTGATCGCCCTGCTTTTCCCTTCGCTCTTTTTCAATTTTGCGATTCATGATTTTTGCCATTATACAGTAAATCAATCCCGGCATTTTTAACTGGGCTTCGTGATAGAGTGCCGCTGGCGACTTCTCCTGCCTTGCCACATTTTCCAGAAAACGGCCAAACATTTTTTCAGCCTTTTTTCCATTCAAGAGCTTGCTTAAAGGCTGGCCATTAAGCATCGCCCCCATTCCAACTACAAATCCACCCTTATAACAGAGACCATTCTCCCCAGCAAACAGTTCCAACATTTTTAACCCCGATTCATGCGTATGAACATAAGGCATCCCACCCTGAATAACTGCATAGAGACATTGTCCATGAAGGTTATTCTGGTTTTTTTCAAGTTCTTCCAATAAGTACACCGTATCGGCTGGATAAGTATTGATGTAGCAGGGGCCGATCATAATGATTGACTCGGCCTCATTAATGGCCGCGTGTACCGGACTAAGATCCTTTAAGTTGGGATATAAATGAGTGATTTTAACCAGATAATCCCGGGATAACAAGAATTCCCTGCAATGATTGGCCAGCATCATGCTAGTCCCAACTTTTCGGGGGCTTAAATTTATTATTACTGCTTTTTTCATTTACTTAACCCCTCCGCAACCGTTTCAAGGCAATCACTGAGATTACTGTCATCCGCCAAATACGCTCTGCCCCGGATATTCATAATCTTGATATTTTCCTCAACCAGATTTTTAAAGGCTCTTTTTTCCTCGTCGTCCCATTGCGCCTTCACACCAATGGCGACAAAGGTATGAACCCGCCCTATTTTTCCTTTGACCAGTTCGCCGTTTTTACAGTAGTAGTGACGATCACCAATGACAGCACATTTATCAAAAATTCGTTTCATTTTAAATGAATAGCTCCCCCATTTAACCGGAGTGACCATTACAAGCACATCAGTTCTCATCAATTTGGGTAAAATAATGTCGACATCATCCCGATGGATGCACTGCCCATAGGTTTTGTTGGTACAGCCACCACAACTATAACACGGATCAACGTATAAATCCGCTATGGCAATCAATTCCGTTTCAATTTTTCGCTCCCGCAACTTTTGCTCAAGCCTTTCCCCAGCTTCCTGTCTGGTGTAGTCTGATAGTATGGTAATCATATTTTCCTCTCTTCTCATTAATATCTAGCCTCTCTCTAGCTCGCTTAACATAAATAAAGCCTCTTATAAAAGGTAATATATTACATATTATTCATCTTGTCAACAGGTCCAATTGAAACCTCGCAACAAACATCAACTATTTCGACATCTTTTTCAAAAGAAAAAATCATAAAATTAATATCCATTATAATTTTTATGATTTAAATCTTAGTTGAAATATGATAGGATAGGAATAGTATCAATTATAAAAGTCAAGGAGTAAATAATGTACGAAAAAGGCATCCAGACAAGAAACCATCTTTATGAAATTTCAAAAAAATGCTTTTATGAATATGGTTATGAAAACACCAAAATTAAAGACATCGTAACGGCAGCTGATACGCCCATTGGTCTTTTTACTTATTACTTTAAAACAAAAGATAATATTGTTCACGAAATATATTCGGATTTTTATCAGCAAATTGATCAGTGTCTGGGTGCACTGTCCATTGATGGGCTGGAAAATTCAATTCTTCATCACGCTACATTGAGTTATATCTATTTTGATCTGATCCTCAACAATGAAAATAATCGTCGTTTTTACTTTGAAATTCTGAAAAAAGCATCCAACTATCGAATTGCCGGAGATTTTATCCGCAATACTTATCGCGGCTATATCCAGGAATACAATTTGGTCGTCAGCGAACGCGAATTTGATAACTTCTTATTCATCGATTTTGGCGGACGCCGGGAGTATTTTCTGAATTATTTTCAAAAACCACTTAATGATTCCATCGATGAGCTGGTCTTTTTACTAAATGGCATCCTTCCCCGATTACTGGGCATTGATCAACATGCTGTTACCACCCTTCTTTATAAAGGAATTCATATTGCCAAAACCATTGATTGCCGCCAAATTCAGTTTCTTTCCAAATAAATCGTTAGTATTTAAAAGAATGTCTCACTATCCTTAAAATCAGGGTGAAACATTCTTTTTTATTCGTTCTAAGCCGTATCTCGCAGAGGGTGAGAGCCTTTTGATGGCCGTGGCATTTGCTTGTTTTGATCCTGAAACTGCGGGTATAATAGCATCATAAGTACATCGGCCAATCGCCATGCGAGTCTCTTTTAATAACTATTATTGATTGCGTTGTTAAAAATTTAAAAAAGAACAGGAGATTAAAATGATGAATGAAAAACTGTGTCAAAGCTGCGGAAAGCCCATGGGCCAAACGAATGAACTCTATGGAACTGAAAAAAACGGCACTAAAAGCTGTGACTATTGCGATGATTGTTATAAAAACGGCGAATTTACAACGAATATTTCCAAGGAACGCATGATCGAAGTGAGTATACCCTATCTTCTCAAAGAAAAGCCCGGAATTGATGAGGCTCAGGCCCGAAAAGAAATGGAAGACTTTTTCCCGACCTTAAAAAGATGGAAGACTCACTAAGTCATTTTAAACAATTTGCCAAAGGATATGATTGAATTAATTTTTTGTTGGCAATTGCGCTTGTTTTATTAATAAATTATTGTATTCTCTATTAAAATTATGCATAATAGTGATATCAATCCGTTTTTATTTTTTGACTCGGACATCGTCTCAAATCGTCAAATTTCAAAATTCATATTTTTAAAAGGAGGTCAGGGATTATGACAAATGATTTTTATCATGGAATTATCAAAAATCTGCATGTTGGTTATGCATATCATCGAATTATTTGTGATACCCAAGGAACTCCTGTGGATTACGAGTTTATCGAAGTCAATCGAGCCTTTGAAGCAGCAACCGGACTGATCGGTGCAGAAATTATCGGCAAAACCGTGACTGCTGTTATCCCTGAAATCAGGGATTCCGGGTTTGACTGGATTCGTTTTTATGGTGAGATTGCACTTAATCATACAACGGCCGAAATCGAGCAATACTCTTCGCCACTTAACCGCTGGTACCGGGTGCAAGTCTATTCTCCCGAAACGAATTACTTTATAACGTTGTTTAATGACATCACCCGAGAAAAACGGGATTTAGCTGAACGAAACCTGCTACTGACGACGCTTCATGATATTGTTTTTGAAATCAGCACGGACTACCATTTTACCAATGTGATCGTACAAGATGAAACAACCCTTTTTGTTCCCAAAAAAAATATCATCGGTAGCCATATTACCAGCATTTTTTCCAAAGATTTAAGCGAAGAGATAATTGTGGTTTTTAAAGCCGCCCACACTACTGGCCAAAAACAGGAATTTGAATATAAATCTCCGGTACCTACTGATAAACGGTGGTTTTTAGCCGAAATTTTTTATATCAACGATAACGAGTCCCCCCGATTTGTGGTCAGCATTCATGATATCAGCCGACGCAAGCGGATGGAAAAATCGCTGTTTATCGAAAAAGAGCGTTTACAAACCACCCTGTTATCCATCGGTGATGGTGTTATTTCAACCGATTTCCGGGGCTGTGTCACGCTCCTCAATAAGGTCGCCGAAAATCTGACCGGATGGAATCAACAGGAGGCCTATGGCCTCCCTTTAGACCAAGTCCTCAAGCTGGTCAACGAATATACCCGGGAAAGCTGCGAAAATCCGGCCCGTAGAGTGCTGGAAGAAGGGCTAATCATCGAACTGAACAATCACACCTTATTGCTTTCAAAGGATGGCCGGGAAATCCCCATCGAAGACAGTGCTGCGCCAATTAAAGATCAGGACGGACAAATTACTGGTGTTGTCATTGTTTTTCGAGATTTTACCGACAAAAAAGAAAAACAGGAAAAAATTGAATACCTGAGTTTTCACGACCACCTCACTGGCTTATACAATCGTCGTTATTTTGATGAAGAACTGAAACGATTAAACACCCCCAGAAACCTGCCTTTATCCCTGCTTATTTTTGACGTTAATGGGTTAAAGCTCACAAATAATGCCTTCGGACACATGGCCGGTGACCGGTTATTAAAAAAGGTTGCTCAGACCATGCAGACAATCAGCCGAAGCGATGATATCATCGCCCGGATCGGCGGCGATGAGTTTGTAATCCTGCTCCCCCAGACCGAAATCCAGGAAGCCAAGGAGCTGGCCAAGCGGATCAATACCGCACTCAGCCATGAACACCTGGAAGCAGGACAGATCTCAATTTCCAGCGGCTGGGCTGTAAAAACCACGGCAGACGAAGAAATCACCGAAGTTTTTAAGGCGGCCGAAAATAAAATGTATCAGTACAAAATTTCCGAACGCAACAGCACTCGAAACGAAGCCATTCAGTTTATCATGAAAACCCTTTATGAAAAACTGCCCCGTGAACAGCAACACTCCGAACGCGTCAGTAATATCAGTGGTCTCATCGGCGCAGCCATGGGCATGAACAAAGAAGAAATCAATGAATTAAAAACCGCCGGAGCCTTGCACGATATCGGAAAAATTGCCATTGGCAATGAAATTCTCGATAAAACAGGTGAGCTCAGTGATTTTGAGTGGCTGGAAATCCGCCGCCACCCGGAAATCAGTTTCAGTATTTTAAGCTCTCTCAACGACTATGCTCCATTAGCTAATATCATTCTTGTTCACCACGAACGGTATGATGGTACCGGCTATCCCAAAGGCTTAAGCGCAGAACAGATACCTTTGCCAGCACGTATTATTGCCATTGCTGACGCCTTTGACGCCATGACCTATGGCCGACCTTACAAGGAACCCCTAACGACGGAAGCTGCAATTCGAGAAATAGTTGCCGGTAAATCCACCCAGTTCGATCCCGCGATAGCCGATATTTTTTTAAGCGTCTTGGCTGAAAATAATTATTGCCTATAAAAAACCGGCCATCCATAAAAGATGCCCGGTTTTTTTACTTATTCCAGTGCCGTAAATTTCAAATCATCAATGAGTTTTTCATGCCAGTTTAAAACCATCTCATAATAGCTTCGACCAAACTGAAGACTGGCATATTCAAAAGGATCCATCCCATCACTGATCGTCCGTTCAATTTCTGACAACTTTTCGATAGCATCCTGTACCGTCCCTCTAAAAAGTTCGATATTGAGGATTGCATCATTTTTTTTCAAATGCTTATAAAAAAATAATTTTGCCAGAAACTCAAGGTTAAAGGGAGAAAACGTACATGGGGTTTGCAACCATTCCAAAAACCTTTTCTGACCTCCTGGTGTAATCCGATATAATTTTTTAAACCGGTTACCTTCAACAATTTCAGTAAACGTAATCAATCCCAGCTTTTCCAGCCTTTTTAACATTGGATAGATACTGCCAAAACTGGCATCGATAAAATTTGAGGTACGTAGTACCATCATTTGTTTAATATCATACCCGGTCATATCCCGATCCAATAAAAACCCCAGAATTGCAAATTCTAACATGACGACCTTCTTTCAGCACTGTTTTTCTTTTCCAACTTTATTCACCCAATCATGATCCCGATTCAAACAACAATTTACAATTTGTTATGTCATTTGTTTCCATCATAAACTATCGCAATTAGCCTGTCAAGTTTAGGTTCTTATTGCTGATTAAGGTTATTATTCCTTATTGTGACATTTTGAAGTCGTAAACGGGGATATTGTTGAGGAAATAATACAATACCTGATTATCAAGTTGACTTCGCCCCTGATGACTGAGATAATCGATGGCTTCCCGGGCGCTTTTCGCTTTTTTATAAATCCGATTCGTAGTCATCGCATCATAAACATCAGCTACAGCAACTATTTTGGGCAATAGACCCACGTAATCATCCGTTGCACAAAGCGGATAACCTTTCGCATCAATCCGTTCATGATGAAAAAGAACTGCCCGTTTAACCTCGAGATTAAACGCACTAAACTCATTGAGAAGTGAATATCCGTAAAGGGGGTGAAGCTGAATAATTTCATATTCCTCTCGGGTTAAAACTCCAGATTTATTTAAAATTTCCTCCGGAATATAGATCTTCCCAATATCGTGTAGGAAACCCGCCTGGGTTGCATTGATGATATCCTGCTCATCCAGATCCATCCACATGGCGATAAACATGGAGTAAAAAGCTGTATTAACACTATGGGTAAAGGTATATTCATCCATTTTTTTGATCTGATCCAGGGCTTTCAGAATAATCGGGTTACCTTCGATACTTTCGTACATATGCGCCAGAAACTGAGTGACGTGAGTGTAGGTGTATTCTTCTTGAAACAAGACATTACTCAGGTTATTTTTTAATTCCACCAGCATATCCCGGTTGAGTTGCTCCGTCATGTTTTCGTCAAGATCACACAGATAATGAGACAATGAATTACCAATTTTTTCCCGCTTATGATTGCGATGTGTGCTTTGAACAGCGGGCTGTTCAAACCGTGTATAATTATTAATGTGATCTTCTAAAATTCCCATTTTTCAACCCATCTTGGCTTATTGATCGACTTTGATCACACCCAGCTTATTCATCACTTCAACCAACTTATCCGTATCAACCGGTTTAGCTGCATATGCTTCACAGCCCAGATCAAAGGCGGTGTTGACAAACTCCGTATCAGCCAGAGCCGTAATAATAATGATCTTCACCCTGTTTTCTGCCGGGATTCCCCGCTGCACCTCAAAATCCCGAATGGCTTTTAGCACTTTCACCCCGTCGACCTTCGGCATCATTATATCCAGACAAATCAGATCATAAGGATCTTCTTCTTTTATGGCAATGAGGTAGGCATCAAGGGCTTCCATTCCATCCACCACAATATCACATTCTCCATATTGGGCTAAAAATTTACCTAAAAAGCGTCGGCTTACCATGTCATCTTCCACAATTAATATCTTCATCTTCATTCCTACCTTTCACTTGCTGTGCTTTTTTTCTGGCCAATATCGTTTTAATAATTATACTGTTTTTTTATATACTGAGTAAATATGATTAATCTGATTAACCCGTTTAGCGGCAGCTTCAAAATTTCCCCGCCGGATATCCAATTCAATTTTAAAAGCAACCACTTTTAAATCTTCAATATCCAAAGAAATTGAAAGTTTCTTGATCTGGTTTGCCAATTTTTCTAAATCTTCCAGTTTTCCAGCTGCCACCAGATTGTTTATTTCGCTGATTAATTCAGTCAACCGCCCTTCTTTTTCCGCATCATGCACCCTTTCATTTGCACCATCCGTTGGATTTTTTTCCTCGATAATAATTTCCCCATTCGCATCGATATGCATTTTAAAATCTCCAGAATGGCGAATGACCTCTTTGCGATTGATACAGGTCTCTATCTCTTCGATCAGTTTTTCCACTTTTATCGGTTTAGAAATATAACCATCCATCCCCTGAGACAAGAATTTTTCCCGATCACCATGGAGTGCATAGGCTGTAATTGCCAAAACCGGTATCTCCTGATTGAATTCCCGAATCCTTCTGGTCGCTTCGATCCCATCCATTTCCGGCATTTGAATATCCATCAAAATAATATCGTAACTATTTTTATGAACCATTTCTACCGCTTCATAGCCATTTTCTGCAACATCCACCCCATAACCACACTCATTGAGCATTCGGGAAATAACCAGTTGATTGACCTTGTCATCTTCAGTTAAGAGAATTTTATATTGCTCACTGATTTTAAAATAATCCGGTTGTTTCTCCTGCATACTACTTTCTGCCAAACCCGGTTCAAAATTGAGTTGAAAATAGAAACGGCTACCCTGGCCCTCGGTACTTTCCACCCATATTTTTCCGCCCATCAATTCCACTAATTGTCTGGTAATGGCAAGACCTAACCCGGTGCCGCCAAAGCGGCGAGTGAATGAGCCGTCCACCTGACTAAAGCTTTCAAAAATTTGCTGCCGATTTTCTTCAGCAATCCCGATGCCCGTATCTTCGACCACAAAAAGCAGTTGAATTGGCTGTTTCCCGACCGACAGGTTTTTTACCTTAACCCACACCTCACCGATATCGGTAAATTTGATGGCGTTACTGATCAGGTTGTTAAGAACCTGCTGAATCCGATGGAAATCCGCCATAACATACTGGGGCACAACAGCAGAAAAAGCGTAGTTCAGCTCAAGTCCCTTGGCTGCTGCTACCGGAGCCTGGGCTTTAATGGTATGTTCCACCAGCGCTTTGATATCACAATTTTGCTTCTTGATTTCCAGTTTTCCCGCTTCCATTTTTGAAAAATCGAGAATATCATTAATTACATTAAGCAGGGCGTTGACACAGGTTTTGATAATTTTGATGTTTTCCTGCTGTTCCTGATTGAGGTTTGACAAACGCATCAGATTAACCATGCCAACAATCCCGTTTAGCGGAGTTCTGATTTCATGACTCATATTAGCCAAGAATTCACTTTTGGCCTGATTCGCTGTTTCTGCTTCTTCTTTGGCCAATTTTAAGGCTTCCTCCACCGCTAATCGTTCGGTAATATCCCGGACAATATTAATTGCCATTTTTTTTTCATTTAAATAACAGTGACTGCAGATCACCTCAACCGGCAGGATCGACCCATCTTTGCGTCTGGCCTTTGTCTGCAGGGTAATATAATCTTTTTCATTCAACTCATTCAAGTTCCGCTCAGTATCACCTGGTGCTTGAATGATTTTGAAAATCGGATCATCCAACTCGAAAAATTCCTCATATGTGTACTGAAACATATCACCAGCAGTCTGGTTAACCTCAATCAACCGACCGTTAGCACCATCCTCGTTTATTTCCTGAACAAAGATAGCATCTGAGGAATTGTGAAAAACCTGACGGAACTTTTCTTCGCTATCAATCAGGGCATTTTCTGAATTTTTTCGCTCCGAAATATCCCGGATAATGCAAATAATCACCCGTTTTTCATTAATTTTGGTGGTTTTAGCGCTGACCTCCACCGGAAAATGCCTACCGTCCTGACGCTTATGGATGGTTTCGAAGAAAACGCCGTCTTTTTCGCCATTTTTCATCTCTTCAATGGCTACCGACCGACCCCCTTCAATTAAATCAAAAACCGAAAGTTCAAGCAATTCCCGCCGTTTATATCCGTAAAGCTCCACTGCTGCGTTATTGGCATCAATTATTTTACCGTTGGTTTCCACAAAAAGAATAGTGTCCCGAACCTTTTCCGCCAGCATTTTATAGCGGATCAGTCCTTCCTCCAGGTTTTTACGATCGGTAATATCAATACCAATGCCGATATAGCCGCCATAGCTGCCATCGACCTCAAAGGAGGGGCTATAAATCCCTTCAATCCAGCGGTAATTGCCCGTAGCATGACGAATCCGATACTGAATGCTAAAGGATTTTTGGCTACGAAAGGCTTTCTTTTTCAATTCCATATAGAATTTACGATCCTCGGGATGAATCAGATCCAACCACTTGATTCCCAAGTAGGCTTCATTGTCCTTACCAGTAAACAATGACCAACTGCGGTTAAAGTAAACTACATTGCCCTCCAGATCAGTCTTCCAGATTAGCGTCGGGAAGTTTTCAAACATCCGGTAATAATAATCCCGGGACTGCTCCAGGAACAGCTCCCGATTTTTACGCTCGGTAATATCGACAAAAGTTACCACTGCATGTCGCTTTTGGCCACGGAGCAACGGGGCGATACTGACCCGGAACCAGTAATCATTTTCTTCATCATCCACAAAAATACTTTTCTTAAATTCTATTTTTATCGGAACATCTTCTGATTCCAGCACCTTTGAAAAAGCATTTCTCAATTCGCAGAACTCACAGGACGGATCAAAACCGCAGCCCAATTTATTTAAGCGACTGCTCCGGCATTGAACCGCATCCCCAAACTGTTTGCCAATAAAATCTTCGCTGTTCCGATTGAAGTAGTTCAGCAATGGCTCATTGACTCGACTGACCCGGCCATTTTCATCGATGACCACCACCCCCACCGATATGGCATTAAACTCCTGAATAAAATCACTTTCAGTATTTAGGCGCTTCTCCTTTGACATGTAGCTCTCCCTTTGTACGTATTCCGATCATGGTCACCACCGTATTGATCTGATTCTTAAATAATCATATTCTGGTGCCAGATGTTGATGTCGCCGCTGGCCACCTCCAGCTCGATGGTACGGCTGACCCGAGCCCCGGTTTCGGCATATTGAATCCCCAGATTCATTTCTTTTAGAATCGCTTTGGTTATTTCCAGATTATGTTGCCCCACGTTGAAGGTATCATTCTGGCGCAGGGATTCTGCTCCACCAAAAATGCGGATCACCAATTCTTTTTTCAGACACCCATATTGACTGGAAAACTGCGAAATAAAATATGGTAATCCGGTGCTGGCATAATAACAATGGCGATCAATGGCATCCTCCATCCGGGCTGGTTGGGGCAGCGCAATGTGGATAATTCCCCCGACTTTGCGAATCGGCGAATACGCAGTAATCCCCAGACATGAACCCAGCGCAAATGTTTTAATTGTGTCACTACAGTTATTGGAAATGGCCATTTCGCCGATTCCGATTATTTTTGTCATCACTTCACCTTATTCCTTTAACGCTGTGAGAATGCAGTGGTGGATATTTTCCAGAGCTGACTGAACCGCTACAGCACCGATATTATAGGCTACCTTATTCATCCCATAAACCACCGAGGATGCTTCATCCTGACCGATGGTGAAGCCACCACGACAGCGGATATCCAGCAATCCCTTTGCCCCGTCATTTCCCATTCCGGTCAACAGCACCCCAATTGCCCGATTGCCTGCTTCTTGCGCCACTGAATCAAAAAGCATATCCACCGAGGGACAATGCCCATTTACTTTTTCCCCGGCAAAAACTTCAACCCGGTATTTTTTACCGATCCGTTTTATCCGCATGTGCTGATCACCGGGGGCAACATAGACCCTTCCGGGCTGCAGATAATCTCCGGTTTGGGCTTCTTTGCAACGCAGTGGCGTCTGACTATCCAGTCGTTCGGCAAACATTTTTGAAAACACCGGGGGAATGTGCTGAACAATCAAAATTCCCGGGCAATCCCCCGGTAACTTTTTAAGAATTTCAAAAATTGCTTCAGTGCCGCCGGTAGACGCACCAATAGCAATGAGCCGCTCATATGACTGGCTCTGGTCTAATGCTGCCAGAGTCTCAGTGGTCAGATCAGAGGCAGAATTTCTTTTCGGTGCGATGTTTCTGGCTCCAGCAGCCAAGCAGATCTTTTGAATCAGTTCCATCATAAAGTTCTCGACAGTTTTCATTGATCTGGGAGTGGGTTTTTCCACACAATCCCAGGCTCCGACTTTTCTGGCTTCAATACTAACCTGAACATCGCTGATCATCACTACCGGCAAGGGATATTGGGGCAATAGGCGCTTAATAAATTCAATGCCACTCATTCTTGGCATTTCCACATCACAAACCAAAACGTCCAAATCATATTTGAGAATTTTATCCCGAGCCTCAAAGGCATCACCAGCGGTGGCAATGACTTGAATCTGAGGATCAGCAGACAGGTTTCTGACCACCATTTCCCGGAAAGACTTGCTGTCATCAACGATGAGAACTCTGATCTTATTTTTCCGCTGCATTATTCTCATCCTTTCTACCTGGTGCGAGAAAAGGCACACCCACCAACACGCTCGCTGATGGGCACACATTTCTCGTCAAATTGATCATTTTTATTTGGGGACCATCCTTTAAAGACAACTCACCCGAAGATATTGTTTATGTATACCCATTTTCAGGCTGTTAATTTAATACTTGCCAAATTCATTATCTGTTAAGGCGATCCGGGTCGGTTTTGACACCGGGTTGTTGACTGTTTCTCTGCGGGTACTGTGATTTTCTGACAGTGATTCTTCAGCACCCCGGTAACCAAAACGGCGGGATTTTTTTAAAGTAAAGCGGGCGGCCTGTTCTCTTAGCAGTTCGGCCTGGCTGGATAATTCTTCGCTGGCCGCCGCACTTTCTTCAGAGGTGGCCGAATTCATTTGAACGACTTCCGATACCTGCATAATACCCTGATTGATCTGCGAAATACCGATGGCCTGTTCGTTGGAGGCGATGGCAATGTTCTCGACAATTCCGGAAACTTTGGCCACATCATCAACAATCTGATTGAGAGCAGCGGCGGTGGTTGTTGCAATTTTTGTGCCGTCGTCCACCTTTTTTATCGAGCCTTCAATCATTCGCGTCGTTTCTTTGGCTGCATCAGCTGATCGGGCCGCCAGATTTCTGACTTCTTCGGCAACTACTGCAAAACCTTTACCATGCTGGCGAGCCCGGGCAGCTTCCACCGCAGCGTTTAGGGCCAGAATATTTGTCTGAAAGGCAATCTCATCAATAACCTTAATAATTTTAGAAATATTGGTTGAGGATTCATTAATTTCTTCCATGGATTTAAGCATCCGTTTCATTTCATTATTACCCTCCACCGCATTGGTTCGCGTCAATTCCGCCAGTGCATTGGCTTCGCCAGCACTGTCAGCATTTAGCCGGGTCTGCGCTGAGATTTCTTCAATAGAGGCGGTGAGCTCTTCGATGGAGCTGGCCTGTTCGGTGGCTCCCTGGGACAGACCCATGCTGGAATCGGCAATCTGTTTGGAGCCAGCTGCTACCTGTTCGGCAGCAGAATCAATATTCGTCATGATTTCATTAATGTGATCGGTCATTTTCACAAAGGCTGACCCTAACTCTCCAACCTCATCCCGGCTGTCGATTTTGACATCCACGTCCAAATTGCCACCTGCTATTTCTTCAGCAGCATCAACCATTCGGCGTAAGGGGGTGCTGATCATATTGGCCACCAGCAACCCGAGTCCCACCGCCAAGCCAATACCAACGACGATAAAAATGATCATTATGGTACTTTGGGTTCTGAATTCAGCGGTATTCTGGGCCAAAACTGCCTCAGCCTGGGTGGTATTATAGGTGATGAGCGCTTCTAATTCAGCACTTACCGTCTGTTCTGCTTGACTAACCTTGTCAAGTCCAATCTGGGCCTCATCATATTTTTGTGCTTTGACAAGCTCCAGATTGTTATCACGTAATTCTCGGTAGGCCGCCAGACTTTCGGTTAAACTCGTGTACAGGGTTCTGTTTTCTTCATCCGAAATGGTGGCTTCATACTCTTTCAGTAACGCATTATCGCTTTCCACCGCTGCGTCAATGGTATCCAAGCGAGTCTGAAGAGTGGCTGGATTTCGTTCATAAACGGCCAGTAACTGGTTTGCCCAAATATGTTCCAGTTCAGCGTGAATACTGGATAATTTCTGAGACGGCACCAGGTTGTTATAATACATGCTTTCGGACTGGATATTAATGTTATTCATGGTATAGATACCAAATATCCCGACAATCCCAGTAACTGCTGCCAATAGGATAAAACAGGTAACCAGCTTTTGTTTTATTTTCAAATTTCTAAATAATTCCATTTCGTATATCCTCCATCAACGTTTTTTTGTATTCATTTAAATTAATATCCGATTTCCCGATCGGGGTTTTCCCCTTCATCATCAGTCAGCAGTTTGTGGCAGTCAAGAATCAGCTTAACTGAGGTTCCTACCTTACCAATCCCTTTTACAAATTGTCGGCTGTCGCTTTCATCCAGATCGGGATGGGGAACAATTTCCTCGGCTGGAATCGCCACCACTTCAGTCACTCCATCGACAATCAATCCGACCGTAATATCTGCAATCTCAACCACAATCACGCAGGTACGCTCATCGTAGCTACGAGCCGGTTTGCCAAACCGGAGTCGGACATCCACTACCGGAATGATCTGCCCCCGGAGACTCATAATTCCTTTTACGTATTCAGGCAGTTCCGGCACCTCGGTTATTTTTTGAATTCCGATTATTTCCGTAACATAAGTAATTTCAAGTCCATAGGCCTCAGTATCCAAGTTAAAGGTTAAATACTTCCCTTCTTCGGTTTCATCATCCTCTGCCATTTCAAGATCATCAAATTCATCATACACTTCCGCCATCGTTTCGCCTCCTTTGTGCTGCAGCTGTTAATTGTTAAGCCGTTTTTGATCGACCAGGCCATTGACATCCAAAATCAGACTGATGTTGCCGTCCCCCAGTAGCGTGCAACCGGCCAGCCCCTCAATTTTTTTCATCCGTTGAATATACTTTGGCAGCGTTTTTACTACCACCTGCTGTTCACCCAATAATTCATCCACAAAAAGACAGGTGGTCTTGTTTTCCCCCTCCAGCATAATTAAAATGCCCTCATCAATTTGAGTTGCCCCTTTTTTTACCTTATAGCGGTCTTTGAGCCGTAAAATCGGATAACACTGACCCCGGATCATAATCATCTCATTATCATCGGTATCCCGAAAAACCGCCTGGGACTTGGGGATAAAGGATTCTTTTATCGCCATAATCGGCAACGTGTAACAGGTTTCCCCCACCCGGATGTTCATTCCTTCAATGATAGCCAGGGTCAGCGGAATTTTTAACGTGATGGTCGTTCCCCGACCTTCCACACTTTCCACCAGAATAGTGCCACCAACTGATTCAATGTTTTTAGCCACCACATCCATACCGACTCCCCGACCGGAAAACTCGGTTACCGCTTCCTTGGTGGAAAATCCCGGCAAAAAAATCAGATTGAAAACTTCGGTGTCAGTCATCGTAGCAGCTTCCTCGCCAACTAAACCATTTTCAAACGCTTTTTTAAGAATCCCTTCCCGACTTAAGCCCTTCCCGTCATCCCGGATAATGATCAGCACCTCACCGCCAGCGTTTTTTGCTTCCAAAGTGATGGTGCCAGCCCGGGGTTTACCCTGGCTGATGCGGGTCTCTGCCACTTCAATCCCATGATCGGCAGAATTTCTAACTATATGCATCAGCGGATCGCCGATCTGTTCAATGATATTCTTATCCACCTCGGTTTCTTCACCCATAATATTTAGGGTAATATCTTTGCCCAGCTTTTTGCTGATATCCCGAACAATCCGATTCATCTTAAAAAAAGTAGGTCCCAGTGGTACCATTCGGATGGACATAACCATATCCTGGAGTTCGTTCGTGATCTTCCTTAACTGTCGGGCGGATTTATTAAAATTGTCGAGAACCAATCCCTTGAGATCCGGATTTTGGGTGACCATGGCTTCAGAAATAACCATCTCACCCACCAGATTCATCAGTTTATCCAGTTTTTCCACACTTACCGAAATCATACTTTGACCATAGCCACCATTGGAAATTGGGGTTTCTTTAGTCGGGGGCTGTTCCGCCGCCATTTTTTTTAGCTGGGGAACGATAATTGCTTCATCCGAGACCAGATTACTTATCTCTTCCCGGATTTCCTGAAATTCATTGAGTTCGGTGATCTCAATTTCCTCAATGAAGGCCATGGTATGAAAAAAAGCCTCCAGTTTATCTCGGGATTCCGGAGTTTTAATCTCCAAGACAAAACCATCCCGCTTAATGATCTCGACACAATCCGGATCGTTGATGACGTCCTCCGGGATGCACTTAAAGTTTTCTGTGATTTCTTTTAAATTATGAACCACTGTGAAAGCCCTGATATTTTCCATCCCACAATTTTCGACAAACCAAAGCATCACCTGATAGGTTTTCGGGACACTGATTTTTGCCGCTTTATTGGAGCTGATATAATATTTTTCCTTTACCGGTTCGTTATTGACGACTTTAGAATCCGTCAGGTTGTTATTTTCTTTAAGCAAGACCAGATGTGCTTTAATCTTCTCTATCAAAATTTCCGGATTTCCATCAGCTTCAGCCCCATTTTTTATTTTTTCCAACTCCTGTTTCATAAAGTCAATACCTTCAAAGACCAAGTCTGACAGGGTTGAAACATCGATATACTGAGGCTTTTCTTCCCGAATAAAGTAAAACATATCTTCGGTGGTATGCGCCAGCACAGACATATTGTTAATCAGCATCATCGCCGCCGAGCTTTTTATCGTATGCATAATCCGGAATATTTCATTAATGGTATCACTGGGGTAACTGCCCAGGGCCTCGGTTTTTATCACCGACTGTTCCATTTGTTCCAATTGCTGGGAGGTTTCAAAAATAAAAACTTCCTGCATTGGGTCATTGATATATTGCTCTGCCAATCGGTTCCCTCCTTAGATTTTGTTTTCGATAAAGCCGCTTATAATTGTGTCGACCATTTCGGCAGTTTTTTCTTTAATTGAAAAACAATACCTTTCCATTCGCCATTTCAGACAAATTTCCTTGCTGCCGCCGGTGAGAATATTTTCCAGTAGAACTGGATCCATATGTGCGCCAATGAGATTCTGATCTTTGGCCGCTTGAATTGTTTTGATGATAAAATCTGCCCGTTTATAAATGATTGCACTAACCTTTTCCGCCAACTCCTCATCGCACATCAGGCTATCATAAGCTTGAATCACCACCGTAATTTCCGGATAGTTCTGATAATATTCGGCATAGGCATTATAGAAATAGCGAATCGCTTCCAGTGGCGAGAAGTTTTTTTTAACACAGGTTTCAATGATGGCATCATCATACTGAGAAAAATGATCCACTACCGCCAGCATAATATCGGTTTTGGTCTTAAAATGCCGAAACAGCGTTCCTTCCGAGACACCTTCCTGATTAGCTATCATTTTTGTCGACAAATTCTGAAGCCCCACCTCATTTAGCGTTTGAATCGTTGAAACGATAATACTTTCACGCCTTTTAATCAGTGATTTTTGCATGGCGTTCCTCCTAACGGAGTGATTACTTACTCCTATTTGAATTATACCCTTTTCCTCTTAATTGTCAACTTCTTCTGTGAAGTTCTTAAGGCTCTTTTGTGAATTTTAATCGAATTCTTTCACCCATCCCTATCTCCCTTCACCGTTGACAATCTCGTTTTCGATTGATCACCACTTAGCCACTTTTTATGTTTTTGACTTTGACAAAAGCCATGTTATAATATTTTTTATCTATTACACAACAGGAGGATCGGATGATTCGAATTCCCAATCTCAAACTCGAGATTCAGCAAGCTAAAAACAATGGGGCCGAAAAAGAGGCCTTAAGAGGCGCTATTCTGTCTAAACTAAAAATTAATCCCAAAGATTTAATCACTTTTAAAATATTTAAAAAATCCATTGATGCCCGCAAGAAAAGTGCTATCGTGTATATCTATACAGTTGATGCCCGCCTAAAAAATGAGGTGGCTGTTCTAAAAAAGGGTAGTAAATCCGGTATTATTCCCAGTCCCGATTTATCCTATCAACCAGTCTCACCGGGAAATGTTTTACTAAACCACCGACCGGTCATTATCGGCATGGGTCCTGCCGGTCTTTTTGCCGGTCTGATTCTGTCCCGCTCCGGTTACGCCCCCATTATTCTTGAACGGGGTGACGATGTCGATCACCGAAGCATCAAAATTGACACCTTCTGGCAAACAGGTGCGCTTGATCCAGAGAGTAATGTTCAGTTCGGTGAAGGCGGGGCCGGAACCTTTTCTGATGGCAAACTGACTACCCTGATTAACGATCCCCGTTGTCGCAGCATCCTTGAAGCGTTTATTGCCGCTGGTGCTCCTGAAGAAATCCTTTATCTCAGTAAACCCCATATCGGCACCGATCTGCTGCGAGAAACGGTGAAAACCCTGCGTCAGACAATTATCGATAATGGCGGCGAAGTCCGGTTCCGCTCCCAGGTCACCGACTTCCTGATCGAAAACGGTCGTCTGACCGGATTGATTATCAATGATCACAATCAACTCGACTGCCAGGTAGCGTTGCTGGGAATCGGACATAGCGCCCGGGATACCTTTGAAACGCTTTATAAGCGGGGTATCACGATGACTCCCAAAGCCTTTTCCATCGGAGTGCGGATTGAACACCCCCAAAGGCTAATCGACACTGCTCAATACGGAGCTGCTGCCGGATCTGCTGGCCTAGGAGCAGCCGACTACAAGCTTTCCTATCATTCCCCTAACGGACGATCGGCCTACACCTTTTGCATGTGTCCCGGGGGGTATGTGGTGGCCGCTGCATCAGAACCCAACAGCGTCGTCACCAATGGCATGAGCGAACATCGACGTGATGGTCAAAATGCCAATGCTGCCCTCCTGGTCGGGGTACAGCCTGAAGATTTCGGTGATGACCACCCCCTGGCTGGGGTTGCCTTTCAACGCCACTGGGAGGGTCGGGCTTTTGCGCTGGGCGGCCAGAACTATCACGCCCCAGCTCAACTGGTGGGCGATTTTCTGGCCGATCGACCCAGTAGCCAATGGGGTCAAGTTAAACCAACTTATACCCCGGGTCTCAAATTGACTCAGTTAAAAGACTGTCTGCCGGATTATGTGGTAGCCACCTTAAAAGAGGCACTAATTCACTTTGACAAAAAGATCACTGGCTTTGCCATGGCCGACAGCATTATGACTGGAGTTGAAACCCGAAGCTCTTCACCGGTTCGAATCAACCGCAACGAAAACCATCTGTCTAACATCTCCGGACTCTACCCGATGGGTGAAGGTGCCGGTTACGCTGGTGGAATCATGTCTTCAGCGGTGGATGGCGTTAAAACTGCTGAACAAATTATTCAGGTCTATGCCCAACTTACCCCTAAAAAATAGTTTAACCACCTTTCGCTTTTCTAATAACACCGCAAAAGAGCTCCTGAAGATTTTCTTCAGGAGCTCTTTTGCGACAAGTTACTTTCGTATTTTCAGATCGAATCCGGGTTGTGCTTAAACTGCTTTGCAAATTTCAGCGATTAAGTTGGCAATCTCTTCATCGCGTTTTTTATTCTTCCAGCTGACAATAAATGATTTTTCCACCCTGCCACCTTTTAATTCCACCACTGACTTAATCTGCCGATTTGCCTTGGTTCCGCCAGTAAATTTGGATGCCAGCTGTTTCGTCACAAAACTGAATACTCTTTTCCCCTCCAGGGATGAAACCTGTTCCAAGTATTCTTTCATCACCCCTGCCAATGAAAAGGCCCAAACCGGACTGGCAAAGATTACCACGTCGTAAGGGGTTACATCCGGTTTGCTGGTAAATACAATGGGTGGTTTAACGCCAGGATCATCATTTTCCGGAACGATTCGCTGAATTTCAGCATCCAGACCTTTTTTTACCAGAGCCGATTTCAACTCGTCGGCGACTGAAAAGGTGTTGTTTGTTTTAGAAAAGACAATAATACCAATCTTCATTTCACGCTCTCCATTTTCTTTAAAATGTGGTTATGTTTAGAATACAAACAAAGCTCATGCATTTTTGGTCATTTATAATTCTCTTGTTGACACTAAGGTACCTCATTTTATCATTTTTTTCAAGTCTTTTCGTAAATTTTACCACAAATTTTTCTAAATTATGGCAACTTTTTCGTTAACTGCTCTAAAAAAGCAGCCTGAGACCAGATGCTTTTCTCAGACTGCTTTGATTAATTACACAACTTCGTCATCGATTATTTTCATTGATTAAAATAGATCTCGCCATTGGCATCCACCGTAAAAATTTCAAAATCAGTATAGAGCGAGCTGCCAAAAATGTCATCAATCTGGAAAGAATAATAGTAGTCGCCCACGGCCAATGGTTCTTCATAGATCACCGGATCATTGTTAAACGTATATGCCTCGCCTTCGTAAACACCCTCTTCATCGGTTTTCATACTATAAGAATAATACACCGGCGTGATCAGATCACCTTTTTTTAGCTTGGTAATTTCTTTCGCCGACTGACCCGTGACCGCATCGATGCCATCCCAGGCTCCGATAATTGTGATGGTATAATTGCCATCGCTGGCAAAGTCAATTTTTATTCGTAAGTTGGTTTCCACCCCATTTAACATCACCGGCGAAGTATAGATATTGTAGGTATCACCCTGCTCAACAATATAGGTGGCCAAGGGTTGTCCATCCGGCAGTGAAACCCAGTAACCGTTGAAATTATCTTCAAACTTACCGGTATTCCAATCGGCGGTGATGTTGTCATCCAGACCCAGTTCGATCAAGGTCTCCCCATCTCCGGCATCCATAAACACATCACAATATACAGCATCTACATAATCCAGGGTATCGGCTGAAATGGTAAAGCCGTACATGCCATTGGCATTAATGGCGGGCTGTGATGAAAAGGAAACCGCACTTTCGTCTTCACTAAAATTATAAGCCTCGGTGTCCGTCTGATCCAGGTCAGACCAATACTCAGATCCGGCTGCTTCATTATAGCCACTGCTCCAGTAGAGCGAGTTTTCCCCAAACCAGTCGGTATCGCTATACCCTCCGAAATCACCATTGGTGTTACTACCATAGGCCATTTTATCAACAAAGGACATATAATAGGGACTGACACAGATATCTTTAAAAATTGACAATTCCTCAGAACCCTGAATCGCCAGCGGATAATAAATCGCCAAGCCGTGAGAATCAGCCTTATCACTGCCGTTTTTCATGTAAACCACGCAGTCCTGAAGGGCCGCCAACGCCTGATCAGCACCTGCGACATTTCCGGTAAGGTTTTTTAATACCGAACCCAGGTCAACCATATTGGTATAGCCTTCAGACTTGTTGTTACCACCATAGTTTTGGGCTGTCGTGATCCCTTTGATCATTTTGGAAAGAACATCGGTATTCGTGGTGGCGTTATACATTTCTTTTGCCACATCATTAAAGGCATACACCAGTTCATCGATTTTGGACAGGTCAATACAAGACAGGGTCGCCTCATTCTGACTGTCAATGGCAACACATGCTGCATAAAACGAATCCACGATCACCTTGCCCAGCTCAGCACCACTGGCAGCCGGATTGCTGCTGATAAAACTGCCCATGGCAGTATAATCCCAACCATAGCCGGGTTCCAGTTCTTCTGATGCCACCATATAGCGGGCATGAGGTGCCAGCATATTGCCCGTTTCCACCGTTCCCATTAAACAGGCATCAAAGCCGATGAATTCAAAGCTATCCGTCATATTCGAATAAACCGAAGTCAGTGCGTTTTCCACTTCCAGCAGGGAAAGACTGTCGCTTTCATTCTGCTCATCAAAGCACACCCCAGTGATGCTGCCGCCCCCGTGATTCCAAAAAATCAGCCCCATTTTTTCAGCCGGATAAGCCGATACCCCCCAGTTCAGAAATTCTGCCAGAGTTTGGGCGCTACCCATATTGGCACCATCCTCCTCTTGTATCTGCTCCATATTCTGGTTTTCAATTACAAATCGCTGGGTCAATGAATCATCCACCAGATCATTATCCCAGGCATTGGCCCCGCCGGTCTGAACCACAAATTTTATCTGATCCGACTGGGTAGCATCTATCATTTCCTGGAGATCCATCGTAGCCAGACCACTTTCGCTTTCCAAATCTGAACCACACATATAAACAAAAATAGTCCAGGTTCCGCTCGCACCCATTTTTTTTGTCTCACTTCGGGTCAACCGTTGAATTGTCAGATCCCCACTGGAACTGACCTGCATATCCGTACTTCGGTTCAGTGATGTATCCAGGCCACTGTTTTTGTGGGTACCAACGCTTCCGCCATCATCTGAGCAAGCTGTTAATGACAGCACCATGGCAAAAACGATCAGAAATGCCATCAATCTTTTTTTCATGTTCAACCTCCAGGTTAAATGATTTTACTGGTAATTTCATGTCTTAACCATCAACGGTTAAACCCACAGCCGACAATCATTGCTGCAAAGGCTTTAACCACAATGGATTTTTACATAATACTGACTCATATTATACGCTTCCCGGATTGAATCGCAAAGAAATTTCGCACCTAAAATCACTTTTTCACGATAACTTTATAAAAAAACACAGACGCACATTGAAGTGGTCTGTGTTTTAAATGGTTTAGGGAACAAACGGTCACCCGCTCCAATCAGAAAGACATTTAATGAACGGAATCCGGAATTTCAAAATGATCAGGATAAACCGATGATTTCCCCATCTTCGGTAATATCCATGCCATTGGCAGCGGGTACCTTGGGCAAACCCGGCATCGTCATAATGGCACCGGTGATCACCACCACAAATCCAGCTCCTGCTGACAGACGCACTTCTTTTACATGGATATTGAAATCCTGGGGAGCGCCCAACAGGGTTTGATCATCAGAGAAAGAATATTGGGTTTTAGCCATACAAACTGGCAGGTGGTCAAATCCCAAAGCAACAATTTCATCCAATTGTTTTTTTGCTTCCGGCTCGAATTCTACCCCATCAGCCCGGTAGATTTCTTTGGCAATGGTTTCAATTTTCTGCTCAATTGGCAGTTCCAGTGAGTAAAGTGGTTGATATTGAGACTCACCCTGATCACAAAGCTTAACCACTTCATGGGCCAGTTCTTCGCCGCCTTTGCCACCCTGAGAAAATACATCCGAGAGGATTACCTTGACATTTTTATTTTCACATGCTTTTTTAACTGCCTCAAATTCAGCTTCGGTATCCGTCGGGAATTTATTCAAGGCAACCACAACCGGCACTTTAAACTTTTGCAAATTTTCCAGATGTTGAATCAGGTTAGCGCTGCCAGATTCCACCGCTGCCACGTTTTCGGTTGAAAGCTCTGTCTTGACCACGCCACCATTCATTTTAAGTGCCCGGACAGTAGCAACGATCACTACGGCATTGGGTTTTAAATCAGCATAACGGCATTTTATGTCAAAGAATTTTTCGGCCCCCAGGTCAGCACCAAATCCGGCTTCGGTTACTACATAATCGGCCAATTTCAAGGCTGTTCGGGTAGCCAGCACCGAGTTGCAGCCATGGGCAATATTGGCAAAGGGACCACCATGAATGAAAGCCGGGGTGTTTTCCAGAGTCTGAACCAGATTCGGTTTGATGGCGTCTTTGAGTAACAAAGCCATCGCCCCGGTAGCTTCCAGGTCATCAGCAGTCACAGCTTTGCCTTCGATGTTGTAAGCCACAATCATCCGACCCAGCCGCTCTTTAAGATCGGTAAGACTGGAGGCCAGACAGAGAATTGCCATTATTTCTGACGCAACGGTAATGTCATAACCAGTTTCCCGTTCCACCCCATTGGCACGGCTACCTTGACCAACAGTGATCATTCGCAACGCCCGATCATTCATATCTACAACTCGACGCCAGACAATCCGGTCGAGATCGATATTTAACAGATTTCCCTGATGAAGATGATTGTCCAGTAGCGCCGCCAATAAACTATGGGCTGCGGTAATCGCATGGAAGTCGCCGGTGAAATGGAGGTTGATATCATCCATCGGTACAACCTGGGCATAGCCGCCGCCAGCAGCGCCACCTTTGACCCCAAAGCATGGTCCCAGCGAAGGTTCTCTCAAAGTGGTGATGGTTTTTTTACCAATATAATTCAGGGCCATGGAAAGACCGACGTTGGTGGTGGTTTTTCCTTCACCAGCCGGGGTGGGGTTAATGGCGGTGACCAGAATCAGTTTACCATCTGGTTTGTCCTGATTGTCTTTCAACACTGACAAGGATACCTTGGCTTTGTGATTACCATAAAGTTCCAAGTCATCTCCGGTGATCCCCAATTTTTCAGCCACCTGTGCAATCGGTTGCAATTTAGCTTCCTGTGCGATCTGTACATCTGTTTTCATCTTGTCTTTCTCCTTTTAAAATAATTTTGTTATTCTCAGAGTCTCTTTTTTAAATCTGACCCACACGCCAGAATTATTTTTTGCAAACATCCTGTGCACATGTATATACAGATTTTCCATAGATTACCATCTTTTATTCTAGATGTCAATATTTTTCTATGTTGAGGCAATTTATTATCTTTACTTGTTTGTTATTTCTCAAACAAGTATTTTTAGTTGAATATTTTTGTTATTTTTGTAACGATCGACCACCACACATCCGAATATACACTGCAAATTTTTACCTTTTTGCTTATTTACTATTATTTTTCCATCCCACTTGTAAACGTATAAAAGAATGCCCTGAACAACTTAATTGTTCAGGGCATTCGAAATCAAATTCGTAAAATATATTATTTTTTTATTCTTTTGTTGTCACTTTTTTAACCAGTACATTGCTTAATTATAATATACCCGTTAAGCTAACTGATTTTTTTTTGCATTCAATGAAATTTTTCGCTTTTTTACCTGGAAATTTTTTTCTTCTTTTTTTAATCTGATCCTGACGAATACAGTTTTCTATGCCAAACCAACAATCGTTCCTCCAATCGGTATCCATAAAGCACAAAGCGCAATAAAAGCCAATTGCAACCAAACCGTCGCTTTAGGCATATCGGTCATCTTGTAATAACCAGCTGTGTAGGTAATTAATGGAATTGTATCAATCGGAAACAGATAGCAATTTCCAGCACAAAGTCCCAATGTGATGATTAACAAGGCCGGATGGATGCCCGTGGTTGCTGCCAGGCTAACGATTACCGGAGTCAATACGCCAATCAGTGCTGGCGCTACCGGAACAACCAGCATGATGATAAAACTCATTGCTGCCACAAAGAATACCCCTTCCATTGTTGAAATGGACAGGCTGGTCGGCAGAACATGGGTTACAAACCACTCACTGACTCCATTGACCACAATCGTATTGGCTATACATAAAACCGTCCCAATCAGAATAAACGATGTCCAGCTTACCGCTTTGATATAGCGATCCCAAGTTAGAATCTCAATGCCCGGCAAAAAGAATAAGGAGCAACCCAGCAATGCGACAACAGTAACCTCAATTCCTGGAACGAACGAACTGAGAATCCAGAAAAACAACATCCCTGACGCGATGGTAATAACCTTCCATTCAGTTTTAGAAATTTTTTCTTTAACTTCGATGGTTGCCAGATAGTTTTGGATTTCTTCCTGATCAATTTCCGCTGGCGGATAGATTTTCATCAACACAAACCAGGATAGAGGTAGCATTAATACTACAATGGGAATAGCACAAACCATCCATTGAATAAAAGTGATTTGAACACCTGCCAAATTTTGCAGCAGACCAATTGTTAGTATATTGATCCCACTACCAGCCGGAGTCATGACACCACCCAGCATTATTGCAACAGGAATACCAATCATCAGGGGCCGAGCTGTTTTCTGACGATCCGCCTCATTTTTATACAGTTTTAAAAAGCTTGCCCCAATGCCCATAAAAACGACCACAGTAGGAACATCCGTGACAATCGATGAAACCAATCCCCCGGTAACCATTATTGCCAGAATGCATGTCTTTACGTTCTTGCCAAACTTTTCCAGCAGAAGATGCAGCACCCGCTGAACAATTGGCGTGGATATCACTGCTTCTGCCAAACCAAATGATGCCAGTACAAAAAACAACATTGTATTACTGAATCCGACCAAACCCGTAGCCAAATTTTTAGTAATTCCCAAAACTGGCAACAAAGCCAGGCAGAGAAAGCAAATCACCCCTACTGGCAGGGCTTCGGTAATCAGCATAATCAAAAAGAAAATTAAAAGTCCAATGGTAACAAGACCTATATCTGTCAAACCCGCAGGAATTGGCAACAGAAAACTGGCAACCAGCACCCCAATACCCATGATCATTCCGAACAACTGCTTTTTGTTCATAACACACCTCAAGTTTTTCAATCACACAATAATACAAACAGGAAGCCAATTCAGTTACGAACAGACTTCCTGTCTTTAGAACTAAATCTTGATTTTACCTGAAATCAATACAGATCTCATCATGATTTATCGTATTTTAGAACATTTCCTTTGACATTTTGTCAATTTCTTGATTGATGGTTTCATAAACCCCTGGGAACGAATCAATCGGTAGTCCTGAGGTCTGAGAGGGAATAAAATACAGTTTGCCATTTTCTTCACAGGTTTTTTTCACATATTCTGCTACAATTTCTGGGGTCCAATCAGGGAAATCAACCAAACCACTGTGAATACCACCCATAAAGGTAATTTTGTCGCCGTATTCTTTAATCAGTTCAGGAATGTTATTGGTGTTCATTACACCCTGCCAGATATCGATACCCATTTCGATCATCGATGGCACCAGGTTTGCGGCATAGCTGTCACTGTGGTGAACAATCAGTTCAACGCCATTCTCTTTATAATAGCCATAGATTTTTTTGTAGGCCGGTTCAAAGAATTCTTTAAACATCGCTGGTGAAATAAAAGAATTGATCTGGCTGCCCCAGTCATCATGATGGAATACCGCATCAGGATGAAGATGATCGATAAATTCTTTAGCCAGTCGCAGTTCAAAATCAACCAGGAAATCAATCAACGCATGCATTTCTTCTGGTTCTTCGTAGTAAGCCATTAAGGCCTCTTCCATACTCATCAGGTAATGGATATGTTCAAACAGACCGGGCGCCACAAAAACAGTGACATACTGATCATTCCGATCAACCGCATTAGCCTCAGCAATCGCCGTCGCCCAAGCTTCTTCGGGATAATCAAGCTTCGGCGCTTTAACATAATCCCGCCATTTGGTGATATCCTTAACAACGATGTGCTCCTCATCATGAACCGGAAATGAGCCCAATTGGCCTTCCGGCCAGCTCAAGGTAACGCCCCATTCATTAACTATCGTACCACCGACCGGTGGTTTTAAACGACTGATCGGGGTTTTCATCATCAGGGCAAAGGGTTCATATTGTTTGACAAAGCGATCCGGATTTCCACCCTTCATTACTTCAACTAAATTTTGTCTTTTTGTTAACATTTTTCTCTCCTCTCCTATGCTGTTGCCAGTTCTTTGGCTTTTACCGCAGCACTACCGGCATCAGGAGCATATCCGTCAGCACCAACTTCAACGGCATATTCCGGCGTGACCGGAGCACCGCCAACAATCACTTTCATCTCCGGATAAGCAGCTTTAATGGTCTGTACTGCTTCTTTTAAGGCTGGCATGGTGGTGGTTAACAAACCGGAACAGGCCACCAGTTTGACATTGGCATTGTCTTTAACTGCTTGAACAAAGGTATCAGCAGGGACATCAACGCCCAGATCAACCATATCAAAACCAGCACTTTCGATCATCATCGAAACCAGATTTTTACCGATATCGTGAAGGTCACCGGCAACCGTACCGATGATGCAGGTACCCAGCGAGGCGGAACCATCACCAGCCATCAGTGGTTTTAATACTTCCACGCCTTTTGACATGGCTTTAGCAGCAATTAGCATTTCCGGGACAAAGATTTCGCCGGATGAGAATTTATCCCCAACGACGCCCATGGAATCAACCATGGCCTGGAGAATCTCACTTGGGGTGCTGCCTTCATCCAGTGCTTCCTGTACCAGTCCGGGAACCAGTTTCGATTTTCCAGCTTCGACTTTTGCTTTGACTTCTGCTATTTTTGACATGATTTATCTCCTTAAATTAAATTGTATATTCTAAACCGGAGCAATGTGTGAATCGCTCCGGTTTCATTGAACTTTGTTTTTTATACTTAAGCCAATTTACGTTCTGCTAATTCTTTATTGATTTCTTCCATTCGTTTTGGTGTTAACGTATAAAGCCCAAACATCATCACCATTCCAATAATCATAATGATTGCCGGATAAAGGGCGAAACCATTTTTAATTCCCTGAATCAGTTCTGGAGTCACGGCCATATCAGCAACATAACCAACTGAAGCCAGCACCGCTGAAATGATAACCGATCGGACAAAAATAGATACTTTGATTGGCATACTGATCAGTGACATGATAAAACCACGGGCATTTTTGCCGGTTTTCCAGTCGCCATAATCAACGGTTGCAGAGTACATTGCCACACCCAGAGAATCTGGCAAACCATAACCAATATAGGCAGCAAACATGATGATTTTAAAAGCAGTTGCTTCAAGCGGCATAAACCAGACAATTAGCAAACCGATAATCAAAAGCGACAGGGCGATCATATAGGTGTTTTTTTCGCCAAGTCGTTTAGCAATCGGTGATGCAATCATGGCTGCAAAGAAGTTGACAATGGTTAATCCGGTCATGAACAATGCCAGTCCAGGCAAATCGTTAATGACATATTTAAAGTAGTAGAAGGCCATTCCAAAAATAACGAAACGTCCCAGGTATCGTCCCAGTTCCACCAGCATCAGCCCCATCAATGGTGGGTTGACAACAATTTGTTTGAGCATTTCGCCAACCGACATCTTTTCAGCCGGTTTTCCAGCCTGAGCTTCACTCCCATTTTGAGCATAATCTTTGGTGATCACATAGTAGATAATATTACAGGCAATCATAATCAAACCAGTGATGGCTGCCATGTAAGTGTAACCTAAAACCGGATTGCCAACACCAGTACCAATGGCTGTGATGGCTTGCACACCAAAGTAGGAAAATACCAGAGCACCCGCTGCATTGAACATCCCCCGGTTGCTGGCCATCGAGATACGCTCTTCCCGAACCGTGGTCAGCGCATTATTCATAGAAATATGGGCAGCATAGAAGGTATTCCAAACCAGATGGCTGATGGCGAATCCTAAAAAGATGATAATAGCATTAATTTCCGAGGTTCCGCCAATCTGCGAAAACTGCAAAATGTAAAAGAGCGCCGCAATGGGTGGTCCGACCAATAACCAGGAACGGTATTTCCCCCATTTCATATTACTTTTTTCCAGGATAACCCCTGATGTTGGTACGGCCACAATATCAACAATACTGGTGGCCAATAAGATGGTACTTACCAGAGCCAATGGTATTTTCGCAAAATCGGTAAGAAAGGCTGCGAAAAACATAACTTCGATGTTGACCATAGTCTGAAATCCAAATGACGGCAAACCGTAAAGATTAATAGCCGACTTTTTTAATGGTTTGTTCATAATTCTTTCTCCTTTTTAGTTTCAACTTTAATAACAATTTCTACTAAAATAACTGTCGACACTATTTGTCTGATCAGCCAATCTCCCTATAACAACAAGCAAACAGCAACACTTCTATCCAGTCGTTCCGCAACCAGAAATTATTTTGCACCATAACGATCATCCTGAAATAGTGCAATCCTTTTCATAATGCCTTTCTTCATTAAAATAGAGTTTCGAAGAAGCGGTACTAAAGATATCATGACATTTTTACAAACCGTAAATAAAATTGTAATTACTAATTCATTTACAACATCATTGTACTCGTATTCAATGAAGCTGTCAATGTTTTTTTTAGTAAAATATTTCAGTTAATCTATTTTTTAAACTTTGTACTCGTTTTCTTCATTGATTTTTTATATGATTATTCGTTTTTTTTTGGCAACTTGTCTGTTTTTACTGTTATTTTTGACATTATGTCCATCATCACATTATTATTTTTTAATTTGAATTTACAAAATACCGTTTAATACCTTTCAAATTTCAGAAGAAATTCCAAAGCACGTTCCTGCATTAACATTCGTTTGCTTATATAATGTATTCCCCGCCACAAAAAACTTAACCTGATATATTTTCCTTTTTTGACTGAGCAGCTTCACCATCAAAAAAAGAACTTCGTACGAAGTTCTTTTTTCAAGCTCTATAATTTTTTGAAGATATCATTTATTTTAAATATGTTTAATCAATAATTCTATGAAATTACTATAGCCCGCACCGTTTTATCTTGTCAAAGCATACATACAGGAGTCCTGAAGTTTACCATTCTTATAAATACTTTTCTGAAAAACACCTTCCAAATGAAAACCAGCTTTTTCAATGGTTCTGCGCGCCTTCTGGTTATCAGCAAAGGGCCGAGCGTAAATTCTGACCAAATCCGACTCATCAAAAGCTTTTTCACAGATCTGCTTAATGGAACCAGTCATGATTCCCTGTCCCCAATAGGGTTCGCCAAGCCAAAAACCCAACTCGCCACTTTTGCAACTGACATCTTCCTGCATCAGCAGACTGATCGCTCCAATCGGCGCATCATCGATTGTGATCGCCTTGTTTAGATGCCTTCTTTTATTCTGATGAATACTTTTAGTAATAAACAGATGGGCATCATCCAGAGTGTATGGATAGGGAAAGGTGTTTCGTAAATTTCCTGCTATCTTTTCATTATTGGCCAGAGGCACAATATTTTCAGCATCACTTAGCTTCCATTCTCTTAGTCCAAATTCCATTTTTTGACCTCCTTTGATCATCGCCATTGATTTCTAGTTTTTTCTAAAAAACTAATTTGTACTCGTTTACTTTTTAATTTTCATCAGCTTAACATCTTTGGAATTTTATGTCAATATTTTTTCTTTTTGCAACCATTTATTACCTTTACTTGTTTGATATTTCTCAAACAAGAGGTAGTGCTGAAACTATATTGTTCGTTAATTAACAAATCATTTTTAATCAAGATGTTGTTTTTCGATAGATTTTATTCGGGTAACTTTAATACAGATACATCAAATTCAATTTATGGATAACATACTTTTTATCCATTGTCTGATAGCTATTGAACAACTTTTTATTTCTTTATCAATTCCACATAAACAAATCAGCTATTTAAATGATCTTGATAGTTAATCTACTGCTATATCTATCAAATTGACACCATATCACTGCTAATACTATGAAAAATATTTCTCCCTAAAAAACCGATAATAACGTTGCGATTAAATGCATTTAAATGAAAAAAATCACTGTCTTGAGGCTTTGTTCCACCATAATAATTTTACTTTTCAATTTTTTTTGCCCTAATTTTTTTATTATTTTGAACTCTAGCAAAGAGAAAATTAAGTATTTTTTAAGATTCATCGTTTTGATTGTTACTCTGACAATCGTTGTCGTTTCCTGCTTTGATTCCTAGATCAGCAAGCAAATCTGCTATACTTTCTTCACCATTTAGCATAAAATTAGAGCATCAAAGCGTCATCATAATAATCATAGGTGAAAAAATGAACAATCAACCCGAAATAAAACTATCCGTCCGCAATCTGGTGGAGTTTATCCTCCGCTCCGGAAATATCGATTCTCAGTTTATCAGCAACGCCAGTGCACTGGAAGGAACCCGGGCCCACCAGAGGGTTCAGAAAGATAATCGAGACAAAGGCTATGCCCCTGAAGTATCGCTAAAACATCGTTTCGAATATGAAGGCTTCTGTTTCCGAATCGATGGCCGGGCCGATGGCATCATCACCAGCGAGTCCGAGATTATTGTAGACGAAATCAAGTCAACCAGCCGGCCGTTGGAACAGATTGACGAAGACTACAGCCAAACCCATTGGGCCCAGGCTAAATGCTATGCCTATATTTACGCCATCCAGAATGAACTACCAGTAATCAGCGTACAGCTGACCTATTTTCAGCTGGATACCGATGAAATCAAAAAGTATCTAAAAATCTTTACCCAAACTGAACTGACTGTTTTCTTTTACGATTTAATCAATCAGTACCTGGTCTGGGCTGCTCTGACCAGCAACTGGGTGACTCGCCGCAATACCGCCATTCGGGCTCTTGCTTTTCCCTTTGAGCGTTATCGCCCGGGCCAGCGGGAACTGGCAGTAGCGGTTTATAAAACCATTGTCGAACAGAAAAAACTTTTTGTCCAGGCTCCCACCGGAATTGGCAAAACAATGTCAACTCTGTTTCCCGCCATCAAATCGATGGCTGAAGGGCATACTGCCAAAATTTTTTATCTAACCGCCAAAACCATTGTCCGGGAGGTTGCCGAGGAAGCCTTTGCTAAAATGGCAAATCAGGGATTGGCTTTCAAAAGTGTCACTCTGACTGCCAAGGACAAAATCTGTTTTCAGGAAGAAACCATCTGTGATCCCGATCACTGCTCTTATGCCCGGGGTCATTTTGACCGTGTTAATGCCGCACTGCTGGATATCCTTAAGCAGGAAGACCGCCTGACCCGACCCGTCATTGAAAACTATGCACACAAACATCAGGTCTGCCCTTTTGAGTTTTCTCTCGATTTAACCCTCTTTAGTGACTGCGTGATCTGTGATTACAACTATGTTTTTGATCCCCGGGTTTATCTCAAACGTTTTTTTTCCGATAACGGCAGCGACTACAGCTTTTTGATTGACGAAGCCCATAATCTGGTCGATCGGGCCCGCTCAATGTTTTCGGCCGAACTTTATAAAAAACCATTGCTGGAGCTAAAGCGATTGTTTAAAGATAACGACCCCAGTCTTGCCAAAGCGCTGGGAAAACTCAACACTCACATGATCGGGCTGCGAAAATTGGCTACAACCAACTCACCTCACCGCCAAAAAGAGGCCCCCAAAGATTTCTTGCTGCTGGTGATGAAGTTGATTGCTCTGGCCGAAGTATGGCTAGTCAGCAATGAAGGCCGCCCGGGTCACGAGAAACTACTGGAACTGTATTTTAACGCCCTGACCTTTATGCGCACCGCCGAGTTTTACGATGACCACTTTCTAACCTACGTCGAAAACGCCAACGGCGATACCCGTATCAAACTTTTTTGTCTGGATCCTTCCCACTTGCTGGGAGAAGCCCTCAAACGAGGCCGGGCGGCGATCTTCTTTTCGGCCACCCTGTCACCACTCGACTATTTTTCAGAAATTCTCGGTGGTGACCCCGACAGCTATAAAATTAGTCTGCCATCGCCCTTCGATGTTAAAAACCGAGAACTACTGATTGCCGATACCATCTCAACCACCTTCCGCAATCGCGAAAAAACCTACTCCACCATTGTCCGTTGCATCAAAACGGTACGGGATCAGCAGCCAGGCAACTACATCGTCTATTTTCCATCTTATAAATATATGAATGCGGTGTTTGAAATTTTTAGCGCCAGCTACCCGGAGGTCGTCACCATCCGGCAGGCTCCGGAAATGAACGAGGAAGACCGGGAGCTGTTCCTGGGTCAGTTCCGACCGGCACCCGGGGCTGCCCCGACCGGGATGTTGGGCTTTGCGGTGCTGGGCGGGATCTTTTCCGAAGGCGTGGACTTAAAGCACGAGGGCCTGATCGGCGCCATTATTGTCGGAGTCGGTCTGCCCCAGATCTGTTTTGAACGTGATATCATCCGGGATTATTTCAATAAAAAAAAACACACCGGCTATCAATATTCCTACCTCTATCCTGGCATGAACAAGGTTCTCCAGGCTGCCGGACGGGTGATTCGAACCGAAACCGACCGAGGCGTGATCGTTCTGATTGATCAGCGCTTCAGTAGCCCTAGCTATCGTCAGTTATTTCCACAGGAGTGGTTTCCCCATCGCCAGATCCGGAATGAGCCCGAGCTTAAAAAAGCCCTCCAGGATTTCTGGGCCATGACTATACCGCAAAACTGACGTAAAAAAATCTGCTGTCGCACTACGACAGCAGATGTCTGATAACCATAATGGGGTGATGAAAAATCAGCCGCGGGCCGCTAAAACCCATTACCTTGCGAATTTTTAGCTGATTCGCTTTATTATAGCAGGGGCTTGGACAGTGATTGCAAAAACCCTTGTTTTCGCCATAGCGGCAATGATCCAATCGGTTCAAGGCATAACTTAACAGGGTCTGGCACTCCGCACAGAGATCGTGTGATCGATGTTTTTTGCGGCAATAGATTTTGAGCATCACGGCAAGGATCCGTTTTTCCTGGTCTATTTTTGGCACTCGGCTTTTTTCCTTATCTTTCTTTACTTTCGACAAACCATTTGGGTTCTTCATAATAGAGACAGACTTCCTTATTCTGGATCCGGCAGGTGTAGCGAATACCCTGCCCGCCCACCTTCAGGGAGACCCCCGGGCGCATATCCAGAACCCGGTCAATAGAAAAAACCCGACCGTCCTCCCACAAAACCTGGAGGGGGATGATTCTGCCATCTTCTTCAAACTTTGCAATCACCTGGACAAATTTTTTTATTGCCATTTTCTTAATTCTCCTTTAAAAGTATCCAATTGGATGGATAACATGATCTTTTTTGGGATCCAGGCCGCTCATCGAATCACCAATGGTAACCGCCCGACGCAGAACCAGATTGCCAAAGCGCTTGCGTAAATCATCAACGGTATCATCGAGCTGGGCCTGACGCATCCGCAACGCTTCATTGCCAAAAACATCCAACTGAATCGGGGTTGAATCCGGTACCAGATCAGTGACCCGCACCCCCAGGGAGCGAATATCCGAACTGAAATCATAATTCTTTTCAAACAAGGCAATGGCGGCTTCAGCTATTTCCCGGGTCAGATCCGAGGGTTTTGCTAGCTTTGTTTGCCGGGTGAAGCTGTGAAGTTCTTTGTTACGGACATGAATCGCTACTGTTAAACAATAGCAGCCGGTTTCCCGCAACCGCATCGCCACACTTTCAGTCAGCATATAGAGGATCAGCTTGACATCCTTCAGGTCTTTTAAATCCCGGGGGGTAGTGATGCTGTTGCCAATGCTTTTGAGAATCCGTTCGTTACCGTTATAATGCTCGTCAAAGGTTTTGACCGGGCTGTCATCAAGGCCATTGGCAAAGCGCCACAACACCATCCCCATCTTACCAAACTGGAGCACCAGAAAATCTGGGGATGTTTGCGCCAATTGTCCAATGGTATAGATACCATATTTCATCAGTTTCTTTTTCGTGGCTGACCCCACATAGAGCAGATCCCCAATTTCCTGGGACCAGACAATTTTTTTGAAATTATCCCGGGTGATCACCGTGATGGCATCGGGTTTCCGATAATCCGAACCAAATTTGGCAAAGATTTTGTTCCAGGAAACGCCAATCGAAACGGTGATACCCAGTTCCTCCTGAATGGCCTGGCTGATTTTTTCGGCAATGGTTCGGCCACTGCCGTGAATCCGGGAACTGGCCGTGACATCA
Organism: Acetobacterium sp. UBA5834; assembly: GCF_002435675.1. Taxonomy (NCBI): domain Bacteria; kingdom Bacillati; phylum Bacillota; class Clostridia; order Eubacteriales; family Eubacteriaceae; genus Acetobacterium; species Acetobacterium sp. UBA5834. Next base: position 58,750 of record NZ_DJGY01000060.1, read on the forward strand.
AGCCAAGCTTCATCGAGACCAAAAGGCTCCACCTGATCGGAATAACGGTTATAGATTTTTCGGGCCAGCCGGGAAAAACGCAAATACAATTGATAATTTGGGGGCATCACCAAAAGCCCAGGACATTTCTCCCGGGCCTGCCACAGGGCCTCGCCGGTTTTAACCCCAGCAACCTTTGCTTTCTGGTTCTTCGCCAGAATAATCCCATGACGTTTTTCCGGATTGCCACCGACCGCCACCGGAAAGTCCCTAATCTCCGGATGATAGAGACATTCCACATTGGCATAAAAGCTGTTGATATCAGAGTGTAAAATAATCCGTTCCATGACCCACCCATTTAATCCGTTTTAATTAAATTAGCACATATGTTCTGTTGTTATTTTATACCCATCCACACTCTTTGTCAATGGCCAAATTATACCTTACTGCGATTCGGGCTTGTTTGCAGGGCTGATCCGGTCTATTTGACGAATCAGTAAAAACCCCCGAAACGACTGTTATAACTGCGTTTCCGGGGTTTTAAGCTTAACCAGGCAATCGACTCTACCGTCCTTTTTCATACGAAACAATTGTTCTTATAAGCATTGTCGGCCTGACTCATTCGTCGCAAAAACTGTCATCAACTCAAATAGTGTTCACAATTATGAATTTCACAATAAACCGGATTCCATCTATTCTTGTGCGACCTGCTTTTTTAATTGTAGGTTGCAACATATTCGGCTTCGGCCTGTTGGGCTTTCTGGTTGCCGACACCACAGCGGGGATTCAGCAGTGAGCAGTTTTTTCCGCAGCCACCACAGCGCAGTTGGGATAAAAATTCGCTCAGGCTGGGAACATCGGGTTGTGGTTCGGTGACTACCGGTTCCTCCGCAGCCGGGGTAGCGGCGACAATCGCCGGAGTTTCTACCGGTGCTGCAGCGGATGCAGTAACGGTTTCAGTCACCGTGGTGGCCGGTTCAGAAATAGCGGTGCTGGGTGTTTCGGTGGTAGTCGCAGTGGCTGTGTCGGTCGTCACCGCCGCAGCAATACTCTCACTTTCACCAGTGGCAGCATCATTCTTGGCGGCAATCGCCGGAGGAATTTCGGCCTGAGCAGCCTTCACTTGCTCATAGCTGTGAAAAGTATTGACCCCCACCCCATAGACAATCAGCAAAGCAGCGACGGCCGCCGTGCATTGGCGGATAATTTTATTTTTCATACTTAATACACCTCATTTTAATTCTTTAATTTTACAACCTTCTTCACACTAAATTGAATAAGGCCCCGGCCGAAAACAGGGTCAGCAGCACGTAGCTGGCTAAACGAAACCACTGCAGCTGCCGGGGAATTTCGGTGGCAATTTTCCCCGACAGCACGCCTGATAGCAGTACCATCAGCAATACCGGGGTCAGGGTACTTGCGGCGGCAAAGACCCCGCCAACTAGAGCAGCCGTCGCCAGCGGCAGGGTGGTGGCCACTCCCATCATCATCAGTAGCGGCCCACAGGGTGAGGCTCCATAGGCCAGACCGGCGGAGAATAGCGGCAACAGCCCTTTTACACCATAGCGGTTGATAGTATCAGCCTTTTTTTCACCGCCGCAACCGGAACAGAGACTGGCCCGGTTGGCTTTGTTTTTGTAATCGAGCAGCCATTTTCCGATCAGCACCAGGCCCAGGGCTATCATCGCCAGCTCCATCATCTGACCCAGGTTGATCCCACCGACATAACCGGCGGCATCAATAAACTGACTGCCAATCAACGCCGCCAATCCGCATAACACCACCACGGCGATGACCTTGCCGATAAAAAAGCTAAAAAATCCCAGCAGCGATTTTTTTAGCCCCTCGGCATGGGTGATGATATAGCTGGACAAAAAGACGCTGACCGCCGGACTGCAGCAGGTGCCGCAGCCCAGCCCCACCGACAGGGCCGTGGCCAAAACCGGAAGCAGTAATGTCAGCCCCATGGTCAGGCCCGCTCACTGGCAATCAGGGCGGCACCGATGGCCCCGTTAAACTGGGGGTATCGGGCCACATAGACATCCCGCATCATTTCTTCTTCAAAGGCTTTATGGACTCCGATATTCAGGGCACCGCCGCCGGTCATCAGGATATCTCCGCCTTTTTCGGCCTTTTTCATCATTTTAATGATCCGTTTGGCCATCGATAAATGCATCCCGGCCAGAATATCCCGGCGGTCATACTTCCGGGCCACCAGCGACACCACTTCTGACTGAGCAAAGACCACACAGGTGCTGTTGATATCACAGGGGGCCTTGCTTTCCAGCGACAGCGGGCCGACCTGATCGATGGTGGTCTCTAGAATCTGGGCGATGACTTCCATAAATTTGCCGGTGCCAGCGGCGCATTTATCGTTCATGGTAAAGTTCTTAACGGCGTAATGCGAGTCCAGATAAATGATTTTGCTGTCCTGACCGCCGATATCAATAATCATCCCCGGTCGGTAATCCGGCGGTGCGGTTAAGCGCACCCCATAGGCATGGGCGGTAATTTCGGAAATATCGTCATCGGCAATATCAAAGACCTTGCGGCTGTAACCGGTGGCCATGGTATAGCGCACCTGAGCACGGTTAATCCCCCGGCGGACACACATTTTTTCAATCAAGGCACTGGCTGCAGCATTGTTATCAATTCCAGTATTGGTGACCATCGCATCCACCACCTGATTCTGGCAGATCAGCGCCGCCTTGGTATAGGTTGAGCCGCCGTCAAGTCCGGCATAATAATTTCTGTTCATGTTATTCTCCTGTTTTCTAGTCTTAGCGGTAATTGTTAAATTAATAGCATCGAACAATGATTGCTTTGGGTGCAGTTTCCACAACAAGAAGAAATCGCTATGCGAATTTCTTCTTGTTCGCGGGCAGTCGCCAACTACAAGTAAGCTTGTGATTGGCTCATTGCCTTCACGAAAACAATTTCGTAACGTGTAGGCGAACAGTTCATCGAACTGTCCGCCGTACAGTGTAGAAATTGTTTCGTGCGAAACTGGGACCAAAGCTCACGGCACTTTCGCAAATGCTTACTTTGATCATAAGATAAACCCCGTACCGACAATTTGTCGGTACTGCAGTTAAGTGTCACCCTGCTATTTCTGATTTTTTCAGTTTGCTAATTCGGGTTTCCAGATCTTTCAATTTGATCAGCTCAATAAAGGCTTCAATCCGGATCCGCAGTTGTTCAATATCTTCTTCGTTGTAATCACTTTCTACCCGGATCACCGGGATGCCCAGTTTACCCAGCTCATCTTCCAGCGTCTGGTATTCAAAATCATAGACCAGACAGCCCCGGAGGACGTGATAAACCACCCCCTGAACCTGGTGGTCGGCAATCATCTGTTTGATCCGGTAAATCCGCTGGCTGTTGTCAACAAAGGTCGGACAGGTACAGGGTCTCGTGTAGCGATTGGCCAGCGACCGCATCAAGCCATCAAAGCTCTGATCCACCACGACGGTGGGGTCATAAAGCGAACGCTCACCCATACAGGTCTCGTCGCCGACCAGAATGCCCCCGGTTTCTTCAATCAGCAAGGGGATTTTAATATTGGGGAAAATAACCGGTGATCCGGTGATCATAATCCGGGGTTGTTTATCTTTGCTGACGTAGTGCTTATCTTTTTTACGCCGGGCCAACTCCTGATTAAGGCGATACAGCTGCTGACTCCACTGCGCCACCGGCAGATACGAAAAGGCATTCATCAGCGCCATGGCGTGGGTTCCTTTGATTAAGGCCGGGACATGTTTTTTAAACTCATTAAACTTTGACATCTGATACTGGGCAAAACCCATGGCATCAATGCTCTCTGCCAGGCTTTGGTAGCTAATCGTCTGGCCGGTGACCGCTTCCAGTTCGGGAATCAGCTGATAGAGTTCCTGAACGTACTGCTCCATATCGCGATCCTCACTTTTGGCGGTGGGCACATGGAGGGCGTAGGTCGGCACCCGCTGCTTTAACATGCCAGCCATTTTCTTTTTGCAGTCGCAGGTAATCGGCACCACCATCAGAGCACAATCATCATAAATGGGCATCACTTCCATGGCCTGAAAACCCATCACCGCTTTGATCAGCGGACAGGCGTCCCGGGGCACCAGGTCATCGCCGATGGCAAAGGCGGTATAGCTACCACTGCATAGTTTCACCGGCTGGGCCCCGACAGCGTAGATCAGCTCATTGGGAACCATCACACAATAAGTGCCGACGATTTTGGTATCGGCCGGTTTTGCGACGTTTTTCAGATCCACATAGATGTCTTGCAGAACCTTGAAAAATGGCTCCATGGCGTCCGGGGCACCGGGTAATTCGGCCAGCCGCCGCAGGTATTTGGCGGACACCTTGGTGGCTTTGTCGACAAAGCGCTGGCGTTGCCGTTCGGCCATGGTGGTCGGCGGGTTTCGGTGATGGTCGTCGCACTTGTTTTCAATGACGTTTTTGATGACGTGATTCATTTCGGGCTTATTTCTTTTATTATCAATTAGACTCATTTTTTTTCTCTTTTCCTGATCAAGCGCTTTAAACGCTTTTCGTTTTTTTTATGACCTGACATAAAGGTCTTGCGGGAGGCTTTATAAAATCTCAGCCCGCCGAAGCTCATCGCCAAGGCCTTGTTTTCCGGACATTTGTCAATACATTCGCCGCACATAATACAGTCGGCGGTGGTGACATCACGCTTTTCCCGTTCGGTATAAATGGTTTTAATCCCCATCGGACAGGCTTCGTAACAGGCTCCACATTCGGTACAGGCCTGACAGTCTTTTTTGATGCGAAACAACGAGATCCGATGACCGAGACCGATCAGGTAGCCCAACGGACAGATGTTGCAGAAGAAGCGGCGCTTGAAAAAGCTGCCAATGATCACCACAATCATCGCGAAGCCGCTTAAAAACAGTGACACCTTAAATCCCGCCAGGGCCGGTGAAACGGTGATGGCCGGGCAGATATTACAGAAGTTGCCGCCGACAAAACTGAGCCCCAGAAATAACAGCAGCAGCGTCCATTTGATCGGTTTTAAGCGGCTATAGAGTTTTTCATTGAAGGACAGGCCTTCAATTTTCAGACCCTGCCGGGTTTCATGGGTGAGATCCTGAATCAGCCCCATCGGGCACAGAAAACCGCAGATAAAGCGGCCCAGCACCACGATCGAGAGCAGCAGCGAGCCCAAAAAGATGCCGATTTCCGACCAGCTCATGCCCACCAGGGAGTTTAAGTGGGCCAGGGTATAACAGCTGCTGTCGATCAGCTGATCCTGATTGATGGGACAGGCAAAAATCGGCAGTTCAATATTGCCAAATCCCTGCCCCAGCCATTTGACCCCGTAGATCAGGGCGAAAAAGCTGATCAGCATGATCATCCAGCGTATCGTCATAAAGCCGAATTTGCGCTGACCCTTAACGGTACCCCCGGGCTTCAGGCTGATCCGCTCAGCGGCAAAACGGCCCATCACCGGATCATTGCGGACAATCCGGCGCCGCAGCCACAGGCACAGCACAATGCCGATGATGGCAAGCAGCAAAATGATTAACACCGGAGTGATGGCATAGCCACTGTCGTCAGATCCAAATGCGTAAAAGACCAGGTTTCCGGCAAACAATGACAACAGCATCAACACTCCGCAAATGACAATCACCGTCGGCGTGAAAATTTTTCTTAGTTTAAGATAGATTTTTTTCATACGGCTCTTTTTTCCTCACGATAACGATGATGCGTCAGCATTTCCATAAAGGCTTCCATCCGAATTCTTAATTGCTCCACATCCTGGTACTGGTAGTCTGTTTCCAGCCGGAAAACGGGGATCGTGGCGGTTCCAAACAGCTGTTCAAAGCGTTCCAGTTCAAAATCATATTCAATCTGACCTTTCAACACATGAAAAACTACCCCGTCAATCCCACCTTGTTCCAGATGCCAGCGGGCACTCTGAAAGAGTATCTCATTCTGAGCGTAGGCGGCTGAGCAGTCATAACGGTAATGGGTCTCGATGATGGCGGTAAAGGGATCCCGCTTATCGGCTTTGTGCCGGGTGCTACTGGCGTATATTTTTTGGATACTGCTGTCTAAGGTGGCTCCGATTGAAAGGCCAATGTCGCCAATCAGAAAGGGAATCTTATAATTGGGCAAGACCACCGGTGAGCCTATCAGTAAAACTTTGGGCTTGCTTTTGGCGGCCGCCGAGATCACCTGGCGGTTGGCCAGCAGTTCCAGATTCAGTTTGCGCAACTGGCCGCACCAGCCTCTGAGATCGGTGGTGTAATAATAAGAATTAAGCACCGCCATCCGCAGGGCGCCAGAGATCAGACCGTCCTTTTGACGACAGACCTGGATAAAATCGCGCATCAGTTTCCGGGCCGTTTCGACCAGCTGGGTGGCCTGGACGAGATTCTTTTTCGACAGCCGCCGACCGGTATGGTCCGCCAGTTTTTCGGCCAGTTGCTCCATCTGATCCCGCCATTTAAGCCCGGCCAGAGGGTCGCTTTTATCCGGGGGAATATCCACGGTGACCACTTTTTTCCCGGCCGCCCGCAGCAGATAGGCCATTTTGCGGCTGCTGTCACAGGTGATCGGGACGATGATCAGGGCGGCTGCGCCCAGATCAAAGTGATCATTAAGCAGAAATCCCAGCATCGAGCGACTGACCGGATCGGTGTCCCGGGGGACTAAATCATCAGACCAGGCCACCGTCCCCAGACTGCCGCCGAGGATCCAAAAGGGTTTGGCCCCGGCGGCATAAATCAATTCTTCGGGAATACTGCTGCCCAGCACAATCACCTGGGGCTGACGCTTTTTTATATTGTCCGCTTTAAAATAGCGATAGATCGTATTTAAAAAATAGCGCAGTTCCTCAATCTGGCTATTTTCATTGAACAAGGTTCTCAGAGTATCCATGTATTCACTTTCATAGCTGTTAAACGGTTGGTTTTTTTCGTAATTAACTGTCATTGTCTGACCTCCAAAGGCATTTGTATTTCAATGTTCATTTCATGTTGCTATTGTAATATAACCGTTTGTGGATGGTTTGAAGCTTATCTGAAGATTAGGTGAAGACCCTTAGTAATTCACCGATATTTTCTTACCAAAACCACTGTTTTCGATCCATATTCCTACGTCTCTAACCTTTTCTTTGCCACAATCAATTAAATGAATATAATATTGATTCTTGTTTAAAGTTAATGTAAAATAACATCAGTGACAAGATCGTTAATTTTGAGATCAATTTATGTCAACACGAGGCCGTTATGAAATCCACCAAAAAGATTTTTCTGCAATTGTTTTTGCTCCTCATTGTCGTTTCCTTGCTGGTATTTGTTCTCCATACCCTTTCTGGCAAAACATTAAAGACCATTGAGGCGCGAGCGGCCTACGATGTCAGCGCTGCCAACCGTGGCGACCTCCTGTTTAATGAATTTTATCAGACCTTTTCCACCGAGCAATCAACCGCTTTTCTGGAAAAATTAGGAAAAAGCACCACTCCCGAATCAGCCCAATGGTCGATGGAACAGCTTGGCTCCCCGGACTACCCGGTAAGTGCTTATATTATTGAATATGTGACAATTAATCATGCCGGTGAAAAGATCCCCTGCTCCGGGGTTGTTCTGATTCCCGAAAAAAACGCGTCATCACCGATGCCGCTGCTTATTTATCAGCATGCCACGATCATGACCAATGGTACCGCCCCCAGTATCAGTATTCAAAAAGCTTCCGGAGAATCCAATACGCTGGCCGGAGCCTTTGCCAGTGACGGCTATGTGGTAGCCATTTCTGATTATGTCGGGACCGGCCAACCCAATTGCCTGAGCTATCCCAGCGAATATTTATACGCCGACAGTGAAGCCGCCAACGGCGTGGACATCCTGATTGCCACCGGTCATTTACTGGATCAGCTGCAATTGTCCACCAACGGTCAACTCTTTTTGTCGGGCTATTCAGAAGGCGGTCAGGCCGTATCAGCCCTGGCTAAGTTAATTCAAAACGATTATCCACAGTATCCAGTTACTGCGGCCGTATTTATGGAAGGGCCTTATAATATGAATGCCGCCATGAATAATTTTCTGGACACCCCCGGGGGTGTCGTTATGGACGGCCGACCGGGTGGTAGCCTGGTTTGTGCCAAAGCAGTTTATGCCTATCAGCAAATTTATGACTGGGGCGCTATGGATACTATTTTTAATAAACCCTATGATACCCGGGTGGAAAAAAACTTTTCCAACCCCACCACCCCGCTGATTGTCCTAGCTGCCAATTATCCCAAAGCGACTGACAACATGTTTACCGCATCTTTCCTGGCCAGTGCCAAAGACGGTACAGTCGCTGCAGACATTGCCGCAAATAATACCGATGACTGGGTACCACAAATGCCGGTTACCTTTCTGACCTCATCCGAGGATGGTTTAATCCCGGCTTCAGTAACCGAAAACGCCTATCAAAAAATGCTGGCTGCCGGGGGGAATGTAAAAATGAGCTATACCCAGTATCCCCTCAATCATTTACAAAACTATATGCAGGCCATTGCTCAGTCAAAAACGATCTTTGACAGTTATGTGAACGCCGCCAATTAAAGCAAAAACAGGACGGCTGAAATAAGGCCGATCCACCAACCATTAAAATGCACAAAGGAAGGGACTATTAAATAGCACCTTCCTTTGTTTAATTATTTTATTACCAACACCGTTAAACTATAAATCATTTCCGTTCAGAACAAAAGTAATCACTAATCTATTAGCAAGTTACCTTTTGGTAATCAACGATCGAACTTACTTCCAGGTTATTCTTAAACAAAAAAATCCCAGGTATCCGTTGCGATTGACCAATTACCTGAGATTCTTATTTTTCTATAAAAACGACAGCTGCCCATCTACATAAGACACCTGTTTGGCTGCTTTAATCATATCCCCAGCCATGGCATTACCGATTAAAAAAGGGGATTGGGGATCGTGGTTGGCCATGTTGTGTTTGACGGTTTGGTCATCGTGATTGGCGTAGCAGTAGCGGCAGCCATGACCGCAGCTATTGTAAACGCCAATATCGCTGCCCAGCAGACAATCACAACCTTCCCGGCTGGTGTAGCGGTTTTTGGGCACCTTCAGGTTGATGCCAATGGCTCGTTCCAGAACGGTCCGGGTCATGCAACCCGAGCAGTCCACCCCGTAGGGTGCCAGATCGGCTCCTTCACAGCAAGTACGCAGGATCATCCCGTTTTGACTGGCAATGGTCGCAAAGTCCTGACCGATTGCAGCCCGTTCAACGGTCGTTACCGCCCTAACACCCCTAAAATTACGCCGGGTCTTTTGGTAGAGATCGATAAAGCTGATAACACAATGATCGGTATAGCTTTTAAGACTACTGGCCATCCGCTCAAAACTATCCCGATGGAAATCCAGCGAATATTTTTCCGAGATAAAAATCGGATCATAGCGCCAGCCCACCGCCTCGATTCCCACCGCCTCGGACAACCGCTTAAAGGCCTCAATGACCTGCGCCTTGTCTGGTACATGAGGTTCGGTGTCCCGGCCATAGGGGGTGATGGTGACAAACCAGAACTGTTTGAAGTCAGAGATTTCTGACCATCGGTTTAGCATCGGGGCAGGATTTTTGGTGCAGAAGGCCAGGCAGTCCACCACCTCCGGTGTCAACCGATACTGGATCACCTGCTGGGGATAGTAGGGATTGCGGACCAGCACAAAACCGGCCCGGATGCGGTTATAAAACCATTCACTGTAGAATGCCGGGATGTCAGTACGGTTACCGGTGTTTAGAATCATCAGAACTCCTTTCTTAAATTATGAGTCGCTTTTAGATTTTTTAGCTTTACCAGGAATCCCCAATGAACAGGGCACCCCACACATGCATTTGCCACAGGCATCACCGCTGCCGATGGGATACTCCGGCACGATTTTATCATAGATCTGTTCATTGCAGCGATAACGGTCAAAAGCCACCTTCCCCTCGGCCAGCGTAAAGGCCTGGTTGACGCATTTTTTCAGACATTTTTGGCATGACACATTGATCTTATAAAGGCATAATTCTTCTGCTGTTCGCAGCGTCGACGTCAGTTCCAGATCGGTGATGACGCTGCCCAGCCGGCCGCAGCAGCCCCGCTCTGTAATCAGCATGTTGTGGAGACCGAATTTTCCGATCCCGGCAATATAGGCGACACTGCGATGGGACCAGTCACTGATTAATTTTTCGCCATCATAATTGTAGGTTGACGGCAATAATGAGGCGTGATAGCCCATTGACACAATGGTATCGTGTAAAAACCGGTTTAAATCATTGATCAGTTGATTGGTTTCAATGCAGGCGTAATCCCATTCTTGCGAGCTTTCCTCGCCAGCAATGTTGCTCGCCACAACGCTTTTGGAAAAAGGCAGAAAGAATACCAACACTGCTCTGGCCCCGGGTAGAAGCTCACCGGGCAGAGCGTGGTTGGGACCGATGATCTCCTTTAGTCTGGGAAATAAGGGATCAGCGGCAGCGGCCACACCAATCACCGGCTCCCGCCAGGTGGTACGGGTCTGTTTCTTTTCCTGATAGTTCTTAACGTAGTCGGTAATCAAAGCCACAAATTTTTTATTCATCATCTCAAAGTCCTCAATTTCTCCCCATTTTCGCTTGTGTCCTGATCTGCTTAATCTACCCCTTATTTCACCACAAAAAATTATCTTTGTAAACTGACAAAAAATAAAACAACCGGAGAAAATTCTCCAGCTGTTTTATTTTATCAGCGGTTATTATTTACCGGCGTTGATCCGATCAATTTCTGCAGTAATAGCTTCATAAACACCGGGATAGACGCTGCCCGGCCCCCCCTGTGTGATGCAGGGAATGTAATAGTGTTTGCCGCAACGGGCGACAGCCTTGCGGACTTCGGCGCCAACGCTTTCCTGGGTCCAGTTTTCATCATCAATCAGGGAGTTATCAATATCGCCCATGAAGGAGATCTGGCCACCGTATTGTTTAATCAGTTCCGGAACATTGTTGTTAGAAATACAGCCTTGCCAGATATCAATGCCCATTTCAATCATGTGGGGCACTAGATTGGCGGCATAGGAATCGCTATGATGAACCACCAGTTCGACGCCGTTGGCTTTATAAAAACCGTAGATTTTTTTGTAAGCTGGAACAATAAACTCCGCAAACATATCAGGAGCCATAAACGAATTCAGCGAGCTACCCCAGTCGTCGTGATGGAAAAGACAATCCGGTTTGTAATATTTGATCAGTTCAGCGGCATAGCGCAGTTCGTAATCGACGATGTAGTCGATCAGGGCATGCATTTCTTCCGGTTCTTCATAGAAGCCCATCAAACAATCTTCCATCCCCATTAAATGATGGCATTGTTCAAAGACGCCGGGAGCGACAAAGACCGTGGCAAACACTTCGTTGCGATCAATCGCTTCGACGGCTGGTAAAAAGGGTGCCCAAGCTTCGGCTGGCAGATCGGTTTTCGGCGCTTTAACGACATCCCGCCATTTTGTGATATCCTGGAGAACCTTGTGCTCCTTATCGTGTAAAGGAAAGGCTCCGGGAGTGCCAGCTGGCCAAGCGAAGGTGATACCCCAGGCATTTTTGACCGGTTCGCCGCCAGGCATCGGAAAACCGCCTTGAGCCGTAATCGGATCCCCCATGATCATTCCATAAATGGCATCAGTACAGACAAAGGCCTCGTATTGATTGACAAAGCGGTCAGGATTTCCACCTTTAATCGTTTCCAGTAGGTTCTGTCGTTTCGTTAGCATAAAATCATTTCCTCCTAAAAATTAGTAACGATACACAAGTTAAATGCGTGTATATTTGTAAAATCAATTATATCACCAGTTTCTTCCGAATACAAGCATTACTTAACCGGTTAAATTTTTATTTTTGACGACGTTATCATCGGCAATTTGAAGGTATTCTAAAAATCCTCATATCATCAGCGGTTTCCTGATGATATGAGGCCTTATCTTCGCATTCTGTTATTTTAAATATAATTAAGAAAATCTTCAATCTTTCTTGAATAACCTAAGCTGGCTTTTTTAAGCATCGGCGCTACTTTCCACAATGTTGCTATTTTTTTCGATGACCTCGTGGATGAATACCGTCACCAGGTCCGGATCGAACTGGCTGCCGGCATGGCGTTGCAGCTCGGCAATGGCTTCCCGCTCCGCCATTGCCGGACGGTAGGAGCGGTTCTGGGTCATCGCATCGTAGGCATCGACAATCGCCAGAATCCGTGCCAGCAAGGGGATTTCCACGCCTTTGAGGCCCTGGGGATAGCCGTTGCCATCCCAGCGCTCATGATGACAGAGAATATATTCGGCAATCTTGCGCAGTTCCGGCACGGTCTGGGCGATCCGATAGCCGACCTCGGGATGTTTTTTGATTTCGGCCCATTCTGCCTCAGTCAGCGGGGTATTTTTTTTAAGTAGCTTGCTGTCGATGCTAATTTTACCGATATCGTGAAGGGTGGCCACCAGTTCCAGCGCCACTAACTCCTCCTGATCCAGCCCCAGCACCCGGCCCAGTTGCTTGGCCAGATCGGCCATCCGCTCGGCGTGGGCTTCGGTTTCGTTGCTTTTTTCAAACAACGTGGTTTTAATTGACGCCATCACTGCGGAATGAAAGCTCTTATATTCCAGCAGTTTTTTGCGGTACATCGACTCCTCAGCTAGTTTAAATACTTTTTCCTTTGATCGTTTTATCTACAGCTTTTATTAACCTGGCTGATCATACCATGTATGCGCCAGGAAAGTGGGCCGAAACCAGGTTCATCGAATTTGATATAAGTCATACCCGCTTTTTGCAGTTGTCAGATTTGCGCCTGATTGGGCTGCTGACACAGCCCGCCGCAGGCAAGTGCAAGTTTAGAGTTCAAATTCCTCAAGATCATCCGGCACCAGCAGGTTACCGCCGAAAAATGGCACCCCCTCAGCCGTGTACAAGGCTTTGCGCCGGACCAGATTGCGGTCTTCAGTATGATAGAGCAGCAGGTTGGCCACGGCCAACCGAGCTCCGATTTCGCAGGCATCCTTAACCGTAGTATGGGCCTTTTCATAAGGTTTGAAGCGCTCCCGTTCGGCATAGAGACAGAAGGCCTCATGGAGCAACCAGTCAGTCCCAAAGGCGTACGGGTACTCGTGTTCATGATAGGGTTCGTCACCCAGAAAGGTCAGCCGTCGCCCCGACGACAGCGTCATCGCAAAACCGAATTGCTTGGCTTTGTCGGACTGGATATCAAAAAAAGTTACCGTGTTGCCGAGAATTTTCTTCGTCTGTTTGTCCTTGACCACTTTAAATACGACCCGATCACCAATCAGCTTGACAAATTTCTCCGGCAGCGTCAGTCTGACGATCGTCAGCGCCGTTTTCTTCAACTCGGCATGACAGTAAATCGTCATCTGGCCCTGATAGCGACCACTGCGGATCTCAGCAATGATCATCCGGATCAGCCAGATCAGCCCTAATAGATGATCAGTGTGGCCATGACTGATAAAGACCTCATGGATCTGGGTCAGGCTGATATTGGCCCGCTCCAGTTGGGTCAATATGCCGTTACCGCCACCAGCATCGACCAAAAAATAGTCCTCGCCCTTTTCGATTGCAAAGCAGGTATTATAGCACCGGGTCACCGCCGCATTGCCGGTCCCGAGAATAATTAAGCGTTCGTTCACGTTGTTCCTCCCTTTTTGACAGTGTTCATTAGCCACTACGCCACAGGATTCACTATACCACGATCAACTGCAAAGATCAATCAAGGGTGCAACTCATGGCCGAATAAAAAAGGCGCAAACTTCTCAGTTCTTAATCGTTACGTTAAATCTCTTTCACATCGACTTCTTCAAATGTTAGGATCTCTTTATTCAATTCTAACTTATCCGTTTCAACTGATAATTGGAGATCTCTGCCAAACTTGTCACTGACCTCATCTACGATTCCCTTGTAGATAGATGAATCCAGTTCCGCTTCACCACTTAATTTTACTTTTAATTGCGACAATTTGATTAGTGGTTTAAGTCCGGACTTCGCAATAATTTTTGTTGTTATTTTAGAACTGAATGATTCACTGATGTCGAGCTTTCCATCGAGAAAATCCATTTTAAGCTGTGGGATTGGTATATTAGCACCAATTGGTACGGCAACTCCAAAATCGATCTCTGCTTCACTGCTATCAGCTAAAATAACAGTGGATCGATCTGCTTCTATTAACTCAGTAATGACATAATAATCTTTTTTCCAGATATCTTTATTATAGAGTTCAATGATTTTGTTTTTCAATTCTTGATAATTATCGGTTAATGTAGTCCGACAATTGTTAAATGAAAAAAATACTTTAGACGAATCACCAAACGCAATTTTCAAACTTGCTTCAAACATATCTGGTACCGTGACGCTGGGAGCTAATGACACATTGAAATCAACACCTTTGCTAAAATCAATTTTATTATCAGATGTTTCTCCCTTTAATTTCTTTGCTGTGATGCCAAAATCTTTTACATTACCTTTTCGAGTGAATATCCCATCATCAACCGATCCAAAATCACCCAGTGCTAGTGGATATCCCGGAGGAAATACCGGATAATAACCCCACTCATTTTTAACAACATTGGCATAACTTTCAAATACAGAATTCATTTGTAGTTCACCTCTCAAATTCTTGTTTTATCATCCTAAACCCGATTCGTGACTATATCCAAATGTCGAAACATATCATTTTCATCACTTTTCTTACTGATATACCTCCTTTGTGACTGTTATTCTTACTAATAACCCCTTTTTGACACGTCTAAACACAGCGATTCATTTTTCTTATCAATAACCTCCTTGATTGTTTTCTGTTTCCCGAGGAAACAGATTTACCATATCTACCCATGTTGAAAAGTTTGTGATTGCGATCAAAACACTTTTATTTTCTTTTTCAATTACTAAAATCCTGAATGCAAAAAGCATAAAGCTTGTCATTTCTACATCATTTATTAAAAAAGTCTGCTGGATAGGTTGTTTTTTCATGACCACTGGATTCTCATCATCCTTCGTCCAAACTACAAAGGTGATAAACACCTTAACGAATCCAAAATCTCTCCCGAAGTTTTCCCCGAACCGTGATTATTTTACTTGGGTTTACATTCTCATCCCCAATGACGACATTTTAATGCAGCAGCACATTAAAAAGCCGAATAGATTTATTATTTAGGCTCTACCACACCACGCTTTTGTTTTCGGTGGTCTAACGTTGTCCCCACCCTCATTATTTAGCTGTCTGATCCTTCTTAAATCAAATTTTAAGCACAACAAAAAGGGTGTGCAGCAATCAAGTGACTACTACACACCCCTTTGTTATTGAAAAGAAATATTCAGCTTGCGAAAAATTTCAATGATTCAACGCTCTTTAATACCGCCCTAGATACTGGAATGCGACAGGGCGAATTATTTGCTTTAACCTGGGCTTAACCATCCGGATCAATAAAAATCACAGCTGTGTAAAAGATATTATTTCTAAGAAAAACAAAAACCGCATCTCTCATTGACTCACTCTATGAAATGGAGGAAAGAACAAGTGTCATCTCTATTGGTTAATTTTTGGTTAATTATGAAAAAATCCCATCCACAAGAAACTTGCGAATGGGATTATACTGCGATTTATGGCGTGCCCTGAGGGATTCGAACCCCCGACCTTCCGGTTCGTAGCCGAACGCTCTATCCAGCTGAGCCAAGGGCACGCATATCGTGACCTAGGATACTTCCGTTGGCCACGAAAGTTATTATAGCACATTCAAATCAAGAATAAAAGTCTTTTTTTATAAAATTGTATATTTTTTTCACGAATCGTGGTGATGCTTATTTTCGTAGTGTTCCCGTTCTTCTAAAATCTCCGCTTCAGTTTTTCGGCGAGGCATAAACCGCTTGGCAAACTTCCCTTTGCTGCGGTTTTTAATATAAAAATACCCGATGATTGAAAAGGTCATCGCTCCGATAAAATTGACAAACAAGTCGTTCATGGTATCATACAAGCCAATATCGATATAGCCTCCATAATGCCAAGGTATCCCATTGACAACCATGCTCTCGATCGGCATCACCACTGCCACATTCTTTCCTTCAGGATTAAAAAACACTGAACTGATCACCGTCAAGACCTTATCCTTCTGCATGTCAGTTTGAAAAAACAGATCCATTCCAAATTCAAAAAACTCCCAGACTACACCCACTGTCATCGAAAAACAAAAGGCTACTAGGGCCACAAAAGCCGGTGATAGCGAAAAAGTTACTTTTTCGTTACGGTTAAGGATGTCAATCATTGAAAAACCGATGGCTGCACAAAGAAAGCCGTTGATTGTGTGAAGCATATCGTCCCAGCGATCAAAGATCAAATAATACTCATTGATTTCCCCAAGAATCTCGGCCCCAAAAATAAATAACAGTACAATAATCTCTAAGGTTCCGGGCAGCACAATATTGAGTCGCTTGTTGAGAAAGTTGGGAATCATAAAGAGAATCAGCGTCAGTACACAAAGAAAGACATTGTTATAATTGCGATTGAAAATCTCAGCGATTAAGACCATCACCACCAAAATCCGCAGCGAAATATAAACAAAAGCCTTGATTTTATTTTCTCTGGCTTCTTCCCAAAAATCCTGGAGATGCTCAAGTAACCACGTTATTTTATCAATTTTCGTTTTTGTCATCGCATTTTCTTCCAGTTTCATAATGATTGTATTATTATACCATCATTATCAGGCGGTTTACAATTATAATCACTTCACTTATAATGACTATATTCAGCAAATTAAACTAAGGAGTTTTCCGCCATGAAATTTTACCTTTGTATTGACGACACCGACAACCTCGATTCCATCGGTACCGGAACCATCGCCGAGCAGATTCAGGAAAAAATTATCCGCCAGGGCTATGGGCCCTGTTCCCTGGTGACCCGACACCAGCTTTATATACATGAGGATATACCCTACACCTCCCATAACAGCTCGATGTGTTTTTACGGCGAAGCCCCAGATGACGCTCTAGCCACCATCATCGATCTGGCTGCCAAACATCTCGATACCGTTGCTGCAGTGGGTTCCGACCCTGGTCTATGCGTGCTAGCTTATGACGACAGCTGTCATTATGACGAATTGATGGAGTTTGGTATCCAGGCCAAGCAGACAATTCTGACTAAAGATGACGCAATGGCCTGTGCCCGTAACCACCAGCTCCATCTGTCCGAACACGGCGGTACCGGCCAGGGTATTATCGGCGCCCTGGCCGGAGTTGGATTGCGATTATTCGGCTGTGACGGAGAAATCAAAGGAGCTCTCAAAAATGCCGTAATCAACCAAAGCTACACAGTTGCGGATCTCAAAAACCTCCCCGAAGTCGAACAGGTTCTCGATCTGACCAGTAAGGAACCACTGGCCGATACGACCCTAATCCGCCTGGGCAATCGCTCCAAAACAGTACTTTACCGCCACCATTATGTACTTTTTGTCCGTCAGGACAAAAATAATCAGTACGTTACAATACCCAAAGCCGAAATCCGCCAACTGGGAGAGCACTTCTATGTCTGATCAACATCAACTTCCGATGGAAGCCTGGAAACAGGCACAAACCTTGGCAATAAACTGCCCTGAATTTAAGCCCGATGTGGAAGAAGAATGGTTGGCCGAGGAAACCATTTCCTGTTATAATTGCCGCTATCGGCGCTTTGTCGGAGCGGGAATCCGTTGTATGAAATCTTTATTTTATTTTTAGGAGGAAAACATGAAACCAAAAAACTTTACAAAAACAGTCCTATCCTTATTGTTAATCGGCCTGTTGGCCTTTGGATGCTGCGGCAGCGTTATGGCAGCTGGCGGTAATGGCTCCGGTGGTGGCAGTGGCGATGGTTCCGGTGGTGGCAGCGGGTCTGCAAGTGAAACCACCACGGCACCAGGCAGCGGCGACGGCACTGGCGGTGGTAGTACCGAACCGCTGACTATCGTCACTGTCACCCCGGCTGACAAATCCACCGAAATTGCTATTGATACACCGATCAAACTGGAATTCAGTAAAAACGTCGCCTATGCCACCGTCCGGGATGCCAACCTCAAAGCTGTCAGCCTCTGGGCCGGAGATCAGCCGGTGGCAGCCGAAATCACCATGGCCGATGACCAATTGGAACCGGATCTTAGAAACTTCATCAACATCGTTCCCAGCGAACCGCTTAAAGAGGGCACCGTTTATACTATCAAGGTTGACACCACCCTAAGTTCCAAAAGCGGCGATGTTCTGACAGCTCCCATCACTTTAACCTTTACCACCGCCGGAACAAACGAAGCTGCCAACCAAGCTACTTCTGAAACAGCAAATAGCGGTTCCGGTCTAAATACCACCGGGATCATCATTGGTCTGATGGCGATTGCAATTGTCGTGGGAATCGTCATCGTCCGACGTAAAAAAGCCTAAATGTCACCGCAAAAAAAAACACTTGTCACCATCATCCTGATTCTCCTACCACTGTTCTTTTTCTTTGGCACCCTTTGCATCGGCCGTTACTATGTATCTTTAAACGATGTCCTGACAACCCTGTGGCAGGGGCTCACCGGCACCCGTCGTGGTGTCAGCGCTGAAACTGCTACGGTGATTCTACAGATTCGTTTGCCTCGGGCCTTTCAGGGTGCCATGGTGGGGGCGGCTCTGGGCGCCAGCGGGGCCGCCTTTCAGAGCCTCTTTCGCAATCCTCTGGTTTCCAGTGGTATTCTCGGGGTTTCGGCCGGGGCTGGCTTCGGAGCTGCTTTGGCGATTGTGCTGTTCAACTCGATTTTTTTAACACCCTTGTTTGCCTTCGGCTTTGGAATTCTGGCGGTAATTCTCAGCTACTTTGCCGGGAAAATCGACAACACTTCCACTACCATCACCCTAGTACTGGGTGGCACCATTATTCAATCGATTTTTTCGGCGCTGATCTCACTGCTCAAATACCTGGCCGATACCGCTACCCAACTGCCAGCGATCACCTTCTGGTTGATGGGCAGTCTGGCCTCCACTAAAACTGTCGATGTCTTCCTGGCCCTCTTCCCAATGGCTCTGGGGATGGCTGGCATGCTGATCTTACGCTACCGCCTCAATGTCCTGTCAATGGGTGATCGTGAAGCTCGTACCCTGGGGATCAATGTGCCAGCCAATAAAGCTGCTATTATCGCCTTTGCCACCCTGGCCACCGCCGGAGCCGTCTGCGTCAGCGGCATCGTCGGCTGGATCGGGCTAATTATTCCCCATGTAGGTCGGATGCTGGTGGGCAATGACAACAAGTGGCTTGTACCGGCTAGCATGTCGCTGGGAGCCTGTTTTGTTATTTTCTGCGACACTCTCTGCCGCAGCTTAACCGGCGGCGAAATCCCGCTGGGAATTGTCACTGCTCTGATTGGCGGTCCCTTTTTTATTTATCTGCTAAAAAAAACCAAAGGAAGGAGCTGGTAAGAATCGTGTTGCGTTTAAACAACCTGAGTTTTGGCTACACCCCCAAACGGCTGATTTTTGAGAATATCAGCTTTGTGGTTCAGCCCGGAGAAGTCTTCTGTGTGATCGGCCCTAATGGTTGTGGCAAAACCACTCTGATTGACAGTATCCTAGGGATCAATCAGCCGCAACAAGGAACCATTGAAGTCGGTGGCACCCGTCTTACCCAGTTGAAACCTCGGGAATTTGCCCAGAATATTGCTTATGTCCCCCAGAGTCACACCAAAACCTTTCCTTATACAGTGCTGGACATTGTGGTAATGGGCCGCACCGCCGCCACCCGAGGCTTTGGTGCACCGGACAGTAACCAGCGGCAACGAGCTCGAGAAAGCCTTGACCAAGTGGGTCTCAAAGGTTTTGAGGAACGGCTTTACACCGAACTCAGCGGCGGCGAACTGCAGCTGGTGCTGATTGCCCGGGCCCTGACCCAGGACGCCCGCATCATGGTGCTGGACGAACCCACTGCTCACCTCGATTTTCGTCATGAGCTGATGGTAATGGAAATCATTACCTGGCTGGTCAAGGAACGGGGTCTAACCATTATCATGGCTACCCACTTTCTCAACCAGGCCTTTTATCTGGAAAATGCATCGGTCCCCACCCGGGTGGCGTTGATGAACGAGGGTAGAATCGAAGCCATTGGCCCCCCATCGACTGTGATTACCAGCGATAATCTCAAAGACGTCTTTAAAATCATTGCCACCACTGGTACCACCGATGAGGCCGGAATTCATCGGAAATTTATTGTGCCACTAAAAAACATCCGCTGACTGACTTAACTGATTTATCTAGAAAGGATCATTCCATGCTCAAAAGAAATTACTTTCTGTTTGGCACCCTGCTACTCGTCGGATTACTGCTAAACACCCTGACCGGCTGCCAGATCCAGAACCAAGCCACAACGGTACCAACCAAAACAATTGTCGATTGTCTAAATCGGGAAGTAGAAATTCCGGCAGATCCCCAGCGGGTTGCCTGTCTCTACGCCTCCACCGCTCACATCATGACGATGCTGGGCCAGGAAGCTAAGATCGTCGGCATTCCCAACGGCATCAAGCGGGATGTACTGATGTCCTATAAACGGCCGGATATTGGTTCGGTATCGGTTCCCTTTAACGACGGTGCCATCAATATTGAAGAACTCCTGGCCACCAACACCGATCTGGTACTGCTGCGCAAAAGCACCGCCGAAAATGCCGGGGAAATCGAAAAACTCGATAAGGCCGGAATTCCCTGGGTTGTCATTGACTATGCCAGCCTGGATGATCTCCAAAAGGCCATCGCCGTAACCGGCACCGTTTTTAATCAGGAACAGCGGGCCACCGATTACAATGCCGCCCTCCAGCAAACTCTGACGCTGATTTCCGAGCGGGTCAGCAGTCTGCCGGAATCTGCCCGCCCCCGGGTTTACCATGCTGTCAACGAGGCCGCCCGAACCGACCTGGCTGGCGATCTCTGTAGCCAGATCACTGATGCCGCCGGGATTATCAATGTTTCAACTCAGGGCGGTAGTCTGATCACTGATGCCGAAAAAACGATGACTACTCTGGAACAGATCTACAGTTGGGATCCCGATGCTATCATTGCCAATGACATCATTGCCAGCAACTATATGCTAAGCGATCCCAAATGGTCGGGCTTAAGAGCCGTGGCCGAGCAACGAGTCACCACCCTGCCGGTCGGTGTCACCCGCTGGGGCCACCCTGGTTCGATGGAACCCCATATGGCTGCGTTATTTATCGCTATGACCTTTTATCCGGAGCTGTTTGCCGATGTCGATCTGACCCAGACCGTCAAAGACCACTATCAGCAATGGTTTGAACTTACGCTGACTGATGCCGATGTGGCCACGATCTTATCCGGTGAAGGGATGCGACTGGCAAAATAGCTAAGTCATGCCAATATCAAAAAAGGAATCCTGGCTGCATCAAAGCAGCTGGGATTCCTTTTTTAGTTTCGGCAGGCAGCAACAAAAGCCTGCAGTATTCTCAACGTATTTTCATCATCCCGCCATAAAAACTCAGGGTGCCATTGTACTGCCAGACCGAAAGCGAGACCCTCGATTTCCACCGCCTCCACCAGGCCATCCCTGCTAAACGCCGCGGCGGTCAGTTGGGGTGCTAAGCGGGCAATCGCCTGATGATGCATACTATTGACCCGGATCATTTCCATCCCTATGATTTCATACAGCCGGGATTTTTTATTGACCATAACCTCATGAACTGGAAATTCATAATTGTTTTGTTGAAAATGCTGAATCGGCAATTCCCGGTTGACCTGCTTATTGATATCCTGGTAGAGTGTTCCTCCTAATGCAACGTTAAATAATTGAAGTCCCCGACAGACCCCGAAAACCGGCTTATCCCGATCCATCACTGCCCGTAACAGTCGTAATTCCAAATGATCACGGGGTGGATAGATTTCATTGCAGTATTTTAGCAAAACTTCGCCATAGTGCTGCGGATCCACATCCTGGCCTCCGCTGAAAACAAAGCCATCCAATCGCTCGGCAATCGCTTCAATGTCCTCGTCGTGATTCAAAATTGACAAAATCACCGGGATTCCACCGGCGGCAATTATCCCCTCGGGATATCCCGGGTACATCCAGATGCTCTTTTTATTGCTGTCATATAAAGGTAAAATCCCAATTAAAGGTTTTTTTTGTGCACACATTTTCGTTTCCTCGCTTCTTACGCCTGGTTAAAGCTAGGGTAAAATGAAAATTATAACCCGTACCGATAACCTCAACCATTGATATTATTTTAAACGAAAAGCATCATAATCACAAGGAAAGTTTGATTCTTAGACATAATTGTGACCAAAGTGTGATTGCTATTGTACCAAAAGTGTTATAAAATATACTTAACTTTGAAACAGGAGCGACGGCATGTCAAAAAAAAGATTCTTATTTATCATACTAATTTCCCTGATTGTTTTACTCTTTGCCGGTTGTGACAAAGATGACGGTACCACCGCCTATCTCACCTTGATGACGGTTCCCACATCAGCAACCATCCCCAATGGACTGCATCTTGACTCGATTTTAAGCATCACTAATCCCATCCCGGATGATCCCAATGGCGCTACGACCACTGTTCAATTTGGTGTTTTTGGTTATACCAATACCGCCGGAGAACCGGTTTACTATGTTTACGGCAAAAAAGAATCTATCTCTGACGACCAGTCTCATTTGCTGGAGCAAGGTTTTTATCAAATGGATTATCGGGTCGACGAACAAAACGTTTATCTGGCCTTGAAAAACGGCAGTTCTCCCCTGACCAAGGTTGACAAGGGTAACGGAATTCCCACCGTTTACGATGGTGAACTCCCCTTTGGATTCTATACCCCAGTGGAAGACAAGGATGGGTTTTACACCTTTGTCGATGCCAACGGAGTAACCCAATACCGGGTATATGCCACCTTCCTGAACAAGAACGGAAATTTTTTCCCGGCCTCGGAAGACGGCCAAATGATTGCTGGTGCCTTGCCCATTAACAAGTCAGTGGAAGAAACCTTGCAATCTCAGGGACAAAGTGCTGTTTCCAAAATGATTACGACTCCAATTACCTGTACCAACATACCAACCACATATGTTGTATGAGCTAACCCACAAAAACAGCCACTCAGCAGTTTTTGTGGGTTTTATTGAGCTTTAGTCATACACCGGATGATATTCTGGATTTTGGTGGGCTTTAAAAAATAGGGTCAACTGTGCTTCGGTGGTTCGCCCCAGTGACAACGGTGGCAGCTGATCCATGGCAAAGAAACCACTCTCGATGGTTTCAGCGTTACATTTAAAGTCCCCCTCCAGTAATTCACACAGCATCAGGATCTTATAAATAGTATACGGACAGGTATCCTGGACCCATTTACTGCGATCCAGCAGCCCGACCAGTCGGGTTGGCTTAACCAGCACTCCAGCTTCTTCAAAGGCTTCTTTAATGACATTTTCCTGGGGTGTCCGGTTGACATCAGCCCACCCCCCCGGCAGCGACCAACGACCATCAATCTTTTCCCGAACCAGCAGGATCTTATTGTCGACAATCACACCACCCCGAACATCGACCTTGGGCGTTAAATAGCCTTCTTCCCTGATATAGTAATCTTTTATCACCTCATGGGAAATCTCTGTATGTTTTTCGATGATTTCTCGGGACAGCTTTTCAATTTCACGATAGCGAACCAGATCATAGTCGTTTTTGCAGTAGGTCAACCCCGACTGTGAGATTGATTGTAATTCTCTTGCCCATAAAAGCCATTGTTTTTCCATCTTTCTTCTCGAAGCAACGCTTCGCTCCTTTCAAAATTAACAATTTGTGTCTTCACTTTCTTAAATCTTATGTTATAATGTAGATAAGAATTAATCTAATTTGTTTATTTCTTTATTTTTGGGGAATATAACAAAAGAGATTAACATTGACTTAGGAGGTCTATTATGTGTAAAGAACCAAAATTTTTCGTCTGTAAACATTGTGGGAATTTCGTAGGAATGATTCACGAATCAGGTGCTCAAATGATCTGCTGTGGCGATCCCATGACAGAAGTTGTTCCCAATACGACTGATGCCGCTCAGGAAAAACACGTTCCTGTCATCACCGTAAATGGCAATACCGTCACCGTTGATATTGGTAGTGTTCCCCATCCAATGACGCCTGAACACCATATCGCCTGGGTCTATCTTGAAACCACCGAAGGTGGCCAACGAAAATGTCTGGCCGAAACCGGGGCACCGAAAGCCGAATTTGCTCTAACCCCTGGGGATAAAGTCATTGCAGCCTATGAATATTGTAACCTTCATGGTTTATGGAAAGCAAGTTTATAATTAAACACATGCTGTGAAAAATAATCCAGTAACTATAAAAGCTGCCGTCTTGGCAGCTTTTTCAGATTGTCAGAAGAATTCTTCAATAAATTCAGCGTAAGTGCCGTTGTAAAGGTTCATATCAATAAACGTTTCATCACCATCATAGCCGTCCATCATACCCCGGTGACTATATTGCCAGAAGGTAAAGGTTTCGCCGTTTGGCAACGTTTCAGGCCAGGCATTATCCAGATCGACGATCCAGATTTGATAATCTTTATAGTCGGTTCCAATATACATTTTAAAAATGCGCTGGGTGGTATAAATTATTGGTTTTACCCCATAATGATTTTCCAGTTCCTTTAGAAATTCATCAAGGATAACCTTAACCTGTTCCTTGGGTAAGGCATTGTCTTCATAAATTCCATACAATTCCAGATCAACTACCGGTGGCAGGTTCTGATCAGAAACCGGTACATTGGCAATAAAGTTCTGCGCTTGCGCTTTACCCGTCGTGTCATAATTTAAAAAGTGATATGCGCCGACCTTAAGGGCTGTTTTCTGACTCGCTTCCCAGTTCGTTTTAAATTTCGTGTCCACATAATCATTACCCTCTGTGGCTTTGATGAAGGCGAAATCAATATTCTGATCAGCCAGTAGTTCCCAATCAATATCGCCCTGGTAAGCAGACAGATCCACCCCTTTGACCAGATGATCCTCCCTTTTGGTCTGATTAAATGTATGGGTTACCCCATATATAATTAGCACAATGATAAACAAAACTCCAATTCCCACTCCCAGTGAGATAGCTTTTTTTACGGACATTCCATATTCCCCCTACTTTTTAATGTAAACCTGGTAATAGCAATTTGCTTCGCGGACGGTTTGCGAAAGCCGACATCAAAGTAAATCTTTTTCAATGTTTATAAATTACGCAATTACTTACTTAATGTAAACATTATAACAAAATATTTACTGGCGGGGAACCCTCTTAAGGAGTTATAATATAGCCATTATCCGAATCAAAGAATTCAAATTGATACATACAAGGAGATGCCATGGAAATAAATACCATCCTAACCCCGGTTCTTGCCGAAAAACTGGTTGTTTTGAAAGATAATATCAAACGTTTCCCCAAAGTCAGTATTGCCTTTTCCGGCGGTGTCGACAGTACCCTCTTGCTGCAGGTAGCAGTTTCTGTACTGGGAGATGCTGTATTGCCCATTACCGTTAACGGTGCGATGCTGCCCAGATCGGAATTTGCCGAAGCCCAAGCGCTGGCCAAAGCCATCGGAGCAATCCCCTTAGTGCTTGAAGCCGATGTCTTTGCATTGGAAAATTTTGTCAAAAACCCAACTGATCGCTGTTATCATTGCAAAAAATTTATTTTTACCCAGATCAAAGATGCTGCTCTGGCCAATGGCTACGAGGTAATTCTGGACGGCTCCAATCTTGATGATATGAAGGACTATCGACCCGGGATTAAAGCCTTGGGTGAGTTGGGGGTTTTTAGCCCATTAAAAGAGTCTGGACTGACCAAGCAGGATATCCGGGATCTCTCGGCCTATTACGGCTTACCAACAGCCACCAAACCGGCGATGGCCTGCCTGGCCACCCGGATTCCTACCAACACGCCGATTACTCCGGCCGCTCTGGCGGCTATAGAAGCCGGGGAGGATTTTCTCAAATCCCTGGGCTTAAGCCAATACCGGCTGCGACTGCTGGGCGATACCGCTAAAATCGAATGCGACCCTGACGATTTTACCGTTATCATCGACAACCGCCTGGCCCTGATCGACACCCTGAAAAACCTCGGCATCAAATCCATCACCCTGGACCTGGCTGGCTACAACTGCGGCAATATGAACGGCTAAAACTCTTCGTTTAATTCATCCAGCTCCCGGTACATCTGGTAGAGATCGTAGTAGACCCCTTCTTCCCGGAGCAGTTCCTCATGAGAGCCTTTTTCGACAATCCCATCTTCGGTAAGAACCAAGATCGAGTCGGCATTTTTGATGGTGGTCAGCCGATGAGCAATGGTAAAGGTCGTTCGACCCCGAGTCAGCTCTTTTAGGGATTCCTGAACAATCCGTTCGCTTTCATTATCCAAAGCCGAGGTGGCTTCATCAAGAATCAGAATCGGTGGATTTTTTAAGAATACCCGGGCAATACTGATTCGCTGCTTCTGACCGCCTGAAAGTTTGATCCCCCGTTCGCCGATATAGGTATCATAACCCTGGGGCAGCTTCTCAATAAACGAATGGGCCCCGGCGTGTTTGGCTGCCTGAATTACGCTGTCCCGGTCGGCATCATTCCGACCATAGCTGATGTTCTCATAGACCGTCCCCGAAAAAAGATAAACATCCTGCTGAACAACCCCCACCTGAGTTCGCAGCGAATGGAGAGTCAGACCCTGAATATCCTGACCATCAATCAAAATCCGGCCGGAGCTCACAGTGTAGAAGCGCGGAATCAGATGACACATGGTCGTTTTTCCGCTGCCGGACGGTCCGACAATGGCAATATTCTGCCCTGCCTTCACCTCAACATCGATATGAGACAGCACCGCATCACCACCATCGTTGTATTGAAAGCTGACATCTTCAAAACGGACATCACCCACTACGTCAGTCAGTTCCACCTCATTGGCCTGATTTTCATATTCGGTCGGTTGATCGAGAATTTCGATAAAGCGTTCAAACCCGGTCATGCCTCGTTGAAACTGTTCGGCAAACTCGACAATCCGGCGGATCGATGTGAGCAAGGTGGTCACATACAGCAGATATGCCACATAGTCTCCAGGATTGATAGCACCATTGATCATAAAGATCCCGCCGCAGACCATTACCAGCAGGTACATCAGTCCGTCAAAAAGCCGGGTGGTGGTCTGGAAACCTGCAAAATAACGATACGTTTTTCGTTTAACTTCCAGAAACTGACTGTTCCCCGCCTCAAACTTCAGCTCTTCAATGCTTTCATTGGCAAAGGACTTCACCACCCGAATTCCCAGTAAATTGTCTTCCACCTGGGCGTTGATGTCCCCGGTCTTAACCCGCGACCGCATCATTTCCCGGCGCATTCGCTTACGAAAATAGGTGGTGGTCAAAAGCATCACCGGTAATGCGGCAAAAATAATCAGCGTCAGCCAGATATTAACGCTGGCCAATATCCCAAAGGATACTCCAATTTTCAGACCGGCAATAAAAAATTCCTCGGGACAATGATGCGCAAACTCAGTGACATCGAAAAGATCCGAGGTCATTCGGGACATCAGCTGACCGATTTTTGTATCGCTGTAAAACGAAAAAGACAGCTTCTGAAGATGCGAAAAAAGATCCCGGCGCATATCGGTTTCGATCTGAGCCCCCATCACATGACCGACATCGGCCATAAAATAATTAGCCACTGCGTCGATCAGTCGCAGCATCAGATATAACAGTCCCAGTTTAAGAATTGTTTCCACTGTCAGACTGGCCAAATCATTAATTGCGGCATTGGTAATAAACCGCACGATCAGCGGCAACACCAGATCGCAGGCCGTGGTCAGGGTCGCACAAAAGAGATCCAATAACAAAATCCATTTATATTTTTGATAATAGGGTATAAAACGTTTGATAAGTTGCGTATTCGTAATTTCCAAAATATGCCCTCTTTCTTAATTGTTCGTTAAAAAATTTGGGCAATCGAAAAACGGCTTGCCGTTTCCCAATTGCCCATTCATGGTCGTTTATAAATTACTCTGCTGACTGACTTTAGTCTGATCCTTCATAATTTCACTGAGGGATGTGGCCAGACCGGCCAAACTCTGAATTTCAGATGGTATAATGATCTTGGTGGCTTTGCCATCGGCTACCTTTTCAAAGGTTGATAGGCTTTTTAGCGCAATCACCGACTGGATTGGATCAGCAGCGTTTAACATTTTAACCCCATTGGCAACGGCTTCCTGAACCGTGATAATCGCTTCGGCTTCCCCTTCCGCCCGTCTGATCTGGGCTTCCCGGTCTGCTTCAGCGCTTAAAATAGCGGCCGCTTTCAACCCTTCTGCCTGCAAAATTGCCGCCGATTTTTCACCTTCTGCCACCAGAATAGCGCTGGCTTTTTCCCCTTCGGCCTGAAGAATTTTTTCACGTCGTTCCCGCTCGGCCTTCATCTGCCGTTCCATCGCATTTTGGATCGCTTCTGGTGGCATAATATTTTTAAGCTCGACCCGATTAATTTTAATCCCCCAGGGATCGGTGGCTTCATCGAGAATCACCCGCATCTTGGTATTAATGACATCTCGGGAGGTGAGCGTTGCATCAAGCTCCATATCTCCGATGATATTACGAAGGGTCGTAGCCGTTAAGTTTTCAATTGCCTTCATGGGATTATCCACCCCATACATATAAAATTTGGGATCGGTTACCTGCAAATATATAACCGTGTCAATTTGCATTGTGACGTTATCTTTGGTGATAACCGGTTGTGGTGGAAAATCGGCTACCCGCTCTTTTAAACTGATTCGCTTGGAGATCCGGTCTAGAATTGGTATCGCAATATGAAAACCGGTTTCCCAGGTAGAATGATAAGCTCCCAGCCGTTCGACTACATAGGCATTGGCCTGAGGAACAATCTTGGCATTGACAATAATCACAACAATAAAAATGATAAAGATGACACCTAAAATAATGAGTCCATACATGTTTTTTTCCTCCTTTTATTTTGAAATAGTTTCTTTCTCAGCTGCCCGAACCATGGCCTTAACGCCTTCGATTCCCACAACAGTCACTTCAGCACCAATCGGAATAACAACCTCACCATCGACATTTCGGGCTGACCAGGACTTCCCGTCTATTTTGACCGCCCCCTGACCTTTGAGGTTATTGATTTCTTCTTCAACAATGCCCCGGTTTTTAAGTATCCGATCGGCATTGGTCGCCATTTTTTTGGGATCCAGATGTTTCTTTAAAAACGGCTTTGTACCCAATAATAAACCAATGGAAACGACAAAAAAAACGATCATCTGCACCCAGAAAGCCGCGCCAAAATAGGCAGCAACTAAAGCCACCAAAGAGCCCACACAAAACCAGATTGAAACCAACGCCCCAGCTGTAACCAGTTCAGCTACCAGAAAAACGATAAACAAAATCAACCAGATAAAAACAAGATTCATCCTCTCACCTCCCTCATTCATTTGATTTATTATAACATAGTTTGATTCTTTTTTTATCTCAACTGTCCAAATCATTTTTTTAATTTTTTTCTTGCACATTTATTTTTTAGGTTGTATAATCAAAAACAAGTAAATCGAAAAGCGAGCATATGGTGCCTTAGCAATAAGGAGAATAGGGAATCAGGTGAGAGTCCTGAACGAACCCATCACTGTAAGGGCGGAGCAAACCACAAAGACCACTGTTTTTTAATGGGAAGGTGTGGCGTAGCGCTAAAACCCCAAGTCAGGAGACCTGCCTATGATCGATCCTGAATGAACGAAGGTAAAGTTCATGGCGGTTATTTTTATAATAACTGCTGTGGACTTTTTTATTTGCTAAAATACCAACAATCATTCAGGAGGAAACAATGACAATTCTGGAAAAAGCACGGGCGGGTGAAATCACCGCCGAAATGATTTATGTGGCCGAAAAAGAAGGACTCGATCCCGAGCTGATTCGCCAGGGAGTGGCCGCTGGCGAAATCGTTATTCTTAAAAGCGCCCGCCCCAATATCAACCCGGTGGCAGTCGGTAAAGGACTGTTTACCAAGGTCTCAGCCAGCGTCGGGATGTATGAAGTTGACGACACCATCGCCGGTGAAATGGCTAAAATTGACCAGGCCATTAAGGCCAAGGCCGATACCCTGATGGACTTAAGTGTCCGGGGCCCAATCGATGCAATGCGTGAAAAAGTCTTAGCTACAGTGGATCGGCCAGTCGGTACCCTGCCCCTGTATCAAACCCTGGCCATGGCTCAGGAAAAATACGGTACCGCTTTAGATATGACCGCCGACGACATGTTTGCGATGATGGAAAAACAGGCTGCTGATGGTGTCAGCTTTTTAGCCCTGCACTGCGGCACCACCATGGACGTGATCAACCGCGCCAAAGAAGAAGGCCGGATTGATCCCCTGGTAAGTTATGGAGGCTCCCATCTGATCGGCTGGATGATTCACAACCACTGTGAAAATCCTTTCTTTACCCAATATGACCGGGTCCTGGAAATCTGTAAAAAATATGATGTCGTCCTGAGTTTTGCCGACGGCATGCGTCCCGGCTGTATCGCTGATTCACTGGATGGCGCTCAGGTTCATGAATTGGTGATCCTCGGCGGCCTGGTTAAAAAGGCCCGGGCGGCTGGCGTTCAGGTGATGGTTAAAGGTCCTGGCCACGTGCCGCTGGATCAGATTCAAACGACTGTCCAATTACAAAAACAATTATGCGGTGGTGCACCCTACTTTGTCTTTGGTTGTCTGCCCACTGATTCCGGGGCCGGGATGGATCATGTCACTGGTGCCATTGGCGGAGCGATTGCCGCCTATTATGGCGCGGACTTTCTCTGCTATGTGACCCCGGCCGAACACATCGGTATGCCCAGTGCCGAAGATGTCTATCTGGGCGTGATGGCCAGCCGCATTGCCGCCCATGCCGGTGATGTCGGCAAAGGTCATCCGGCGGCGATTGCCTGGGATCTGGAAATGTCCCACGCCCGGCGGGAACTCAACTGGGGCCGACAGATGGAACTGGCCATCGATACCGAAACTGCCACAAAAGTCTGGAAAGATCGCAGCACCAACTTCGCCTCCGAGTGCAGCATGTGCGGCGACTTCTGTGCCATGAAAATTGTCGGCAAGTATTTACGAGACGAAAACCAGGAAGTGAGGAACGAACGATGACCCAAATGTTAAAAGCGCGGGCGGGTAAAATTACCGAAGAAATGGAAATGGTGGCGATTAGCGAAGGCTTCACCCCGGAATTTATCCGGGCGGGAGTAGCCGCTGGCCGGATTGTCATTCCTAAAAATAAATTGCGCAACCGTTCTAAAATCTGCGGCATCGGCGGCGGACTGGACGTCAAAGTTAACGGTCTGATGGGCACCTCCGGTGACCGCGATGACATGGAAATGGAAGTCAAAAAGCTCAAAATCATTGAAGCCGCCGGTGCCCATGGCTTTATGGATTTAAGTATGGGTGCCGATATCGATACGATGCGGACCTTGAGTTTAAGTAATTCCAATATCGCCGCTGGCTGTGTGCCGGTGTATCAGGCGGCCAAAGAAGCGGCTGATAAACGGGGCTTGATGGTCAATATGACCGCCGACGACTTGTTTGAAGTGGTGGAAAAACAGTGCCAGGCCGGGATGGATTTTATGGCTGTGCACTCGGCCTTAAATATGGATCTTCTCAAAATATTGAAAAAAACCGGTCGGGTAGCCGATATCTGCAGTCGGGGCGGCTCGCTGCTGACCGGCTGGATGTTCCATAATGATAAAGAAAACCCCCTCTATGAACAGTTTGACCGGTTGCTGGAAATTCTTAAAGCCACCGATACAGTTTTAAGCATCGGCGATGCCATCCGACCCGGCGCCAACGCCGACTCCCTCGATCAAGCCCACCTACGTGGCTTGATGGTTGCTGGCGAACTAACCAAACGGGCCCTGGCAGCTGG
The DNA here is from genome assembly GCF_002435675.1 of Acetobacterium sp. UBA5834. Lineage (NCBI taxonomy): Bacteria > Bacillati > Bacillota > Clostridia > Eubacteriales > Eubacteriaceae > Acetobacterium > Acetobacterium sp. UBA5834. The sequence continues at coordinate 90,645 of NZ_DJGY01000060.1, forward strand.
CGTTCAGGTGATGGTGGAAGGTCCCGGCCATGTGCCCCTAAACCATATACCCTCAGCCATGTTGCTGCAAAAACGACTTTGCTTTGAGGTGCCCTATTATATTTTGGGCTTCCTGGCAACTGATGTTGCTCCCGGTTATGATAATATATCCGGTGCCATCGGTGGAGCCTTTGCTGGTATGCATGGGGCCGACTTCCTTTGTTATCTGACTCCAGCCGAACATCTGGGTCTGCCCAATGAAGACGATGTCCGTATCGGTGTCGAAACCACCCGGATCGCTGCTAATGCCGCTAATGTCTTAAAACGTGGTAAAGCCGCCTGGAACCGCGATCTGGCGATGTCCCGGGCCCGGGTTGCCCGCAATCAGGAGGAACAGGTTAAAAACGCCATTAACCAGGCCAATCTGATTGCTGCCCTGGCGGCCCAGACGCCATCCCACGGCTGTGCCGTCTGTACCGACAGCAAATGTCCAGCCGATGTGGCCGCTGAGTTTTTTGGACTGGCATAAATGATAGCTTAAGTGATGCGGGCGAACACGGTTCGCCCCGAACTGACCAATCACTACCTTGCTAAAATAGATGTCTCGTTATTGTTTATCGGATTGTTTGTGCACCAAAAAAACAGCACCCGATCTAAATCATCAGACCGTAGGGGAGGTCCGTGACCTCCCGAAACGCTGTGCATTATAATTAATACCATATAGAAGGGATAAGTACCATGATCGAAACCAAATATACCTTAAAACACGTCATCGATAACACCGAACCAGCTGATCCCAAGTGGCGGCAGGCGGCCCGGGATCATATTGAACAATTGGCCATTCCACCCTGGAGTCTCGGTCAGCTACTGGTCGTAGCTGAACAACTGGCCGGGATTCAGCGCACCATCCGCCCCAACGTTGATAAAAAAATGGTCATCACCATGGCCGGAGATCACGGCGTTGTGGCTGAAGGCGTTTCCGCCTTTCCCCAGGAGGTTACCCCACAGATGGTACAAAACTTTGTCAAAGGCGGTGCTGGCATTAACATTCTGGCGAAGGCCTCCGGGGCTGAAGTGATTGTTGTCGACATGGGCGTCGCCGTGGATATGCCCGAGCTGGTTAAGCAAGGTGCGATTATCGACTGCAAAATCGCTCGTGGCACCAAGAATTTTTACTACGAACCGGCAATGACCCGGGAGCAAGCCATTGCTGCTCTGGAAGCCGGAATCAACGTGGCTGCTCAGGTCATTGAAGAGCAGGGGATTAACCTTTTGGCCACCGGCGATATGGGTATCGGCAACACCACACCCAGCGCTGCAATCCTGGCCGTCATGGCCGAGTATCCGGTTTCATCCGTCACTGGCCGAGGCACCGGGATTGATAACGCCGCTCTGATTAATAAGATCAAAGTGATCCGGGAATCGATTAACCGCCATCAGCCCGACAAAACCGACCCCATCGATGTCCTCGCCAAAGTCGGCGGCTTCGAGATCGCCGGGATTGCCGGAGTGATTCTGGGTGCCGCCTTCAAACAGGTACCAGTCCTGGTGGACGGCTTTATTTCCACCGCCGGTGCGCTGATTGCCAAGGCGCTTTGCCCCCAGGCGCTGGATTACATGATCCCCTCCCATCAGAGTGAAGAACCGGGTCATCAGCTGATGTGGCAGGCCCTGGGGCTCAGACCGCTGCTTAACCTTAATTTCCGCCTGGGTGAAGGCACCGGAGCGGCGGTAGCCATGCACCTAGTCGAATCCTCGGCCCGGGTCATCTGTGACGTCTTAACCTTTGCCGATGCCGGAGTAACCAATGGTCATGAAGGGATATGATCCTAAGACCAACGGCGGTCAGTATCTGGAAGACCTGGCCACGGCCTACTGGGTTTCCGATGCCCTGTTTACGGCGCTGGAGATGGATCTTTTTCAGACCATCGATGATTTCGGAATCCGGGGTGCCAGTCTCGCTGAGCTCGCCCCCAAACTTGGCGCCAACGAAAGCGCCCTTAAACGATACCTGGCACTTTTAAAAAGCCTTGGCTTGCTGGGACAACACCAGAACATTTACTATAACCAATTGATTACCAAAGAATATCTACTGAAAGATAGCCCTCTTTATCAGGGTGACTCAATTCTGTGGCGAAAAAACCTGCGCGATGACTGGAATACCCTCAAAGCCTCGCTGTCTGCTGGCGGTCGGGTTAATTTTTTACCGGAAGATATCAGCGAGGCTGAACTGAACCGGCGCCGGGCCAACTATATCCGGGCTATGGACAATGTCGCCAAACTTAAAGCCCAGGATTGTACCGCCTTTTTTACGGAACTAAGCGGTGCTATTCTGGATGTGGGAACCGGCTCCGGGGCTATGGCGCTGGCCTTTTTGGAGGCTTTCCCGGACACCAAAGCAACCCTTTTAGATATCAAACAGATGCTGCCCCAGACCCAAAAAATTGTTGAGGTCACCACTTTTTCTGATCGGGTTTACTATCATCCCGCCAATATTCTTGAGCCAGAATGGGAGCTAACTCAAAAATATCAGCTGATTATTCTTTCTAATATTGTTCATGCCTACGCCGAAGCGGAAAATGAACAGGTCTTAAAAACTGCGGCCAGCCATTTGAGCGATGACGGCATCATCCTGATTCATGATTTTTTTAATGAACATCACCCCGTCAAAGCGCATCTGAGCGATATCAACATGTTTTTAAACACCTACAACGGCAAGGTTTTTTCCGGAGCCTGGGTGATCGCTGAACTGGAAAAGCACGATTTGGTCACCTCACCATTGCTACCGCTAACTACTGACACGGCCCTGATCTTTGCCGCCCGATCCCAGTCGGCACTGGATCACCTTTGTTTTAAACAAGATACCAATTAACTGCTAATCAAACCAAGGAGAAACCATGAAAATTCTTTTCATCCAGGCCCTTTCAATGGAGGGCATCGATATCGAGCGGGTTTATCCGATTGGAATCGTCGTTTTAGCCTCCCAGGTTGAACGCTGCACCGATCACAGGCTAGCGCTTTTTGACATGAATATGGCCCTCGATCCCTATGGGGATCTGCGGCAGCAGCTGGATAGCGATAAGCCGGATGTGGTCTGTCTCTCGCTGCGTAACATTGATCCTCTGGGCAATAAAACCTCATCGCTGATTCCCGGCTTTGCCGTAACCCTGGCGGTGATTAAACGCTACGCACCAGAGACCAGAATCTTAGCTGGCGGTACTGGCTTTTCGTTGTTCCCGGAGCGACTGATGCAGGACTACCCGGAAATTGATTTCGGAGTCACTGGTGAGGCCGAGAACATCATCGTCCCGTTACTTAATAACCTTAACAATCCGCCCCGGCTACCCGGGCTTTGCTATCGAGAAAAGGAAGCGGTGATCATTGTCCCACCAGTTGGCGATTATGACATGCGGGACTATGTGATGCCCAACCGCGATCTGCTGGACCCCCGCCCCTACCTCACGGTCAACAAATATGTCGAAAGTATCGGCGTGGAAACCAAACGGGGCTGCTGTTTTTGCTGCGGCTATTGTTCCTACCCGCTGCTGCAGGGCACGAAAATGCGCTGCCGCACGCCCGTAGCGGTGGTTGACGAAATTCAGTTTCTTTATGAAACTTACGGTGTCACCCGAATTCACTTCACCGATTCGGTGGTTAATATTCCTGTTGATCATCTCGATTCGATCTGTGCCGAAATTATCCGGCGGGGTCTCCCGATCAACTGGAGCGGCTTTTTCCGGGAGAACCTGTTAACCGAGGAAAACGTTGCGCTCTATACCCAATCCGGCTGTGAATGTTTTTCACTGTCCCCCGATGGCCTCAGCCAGACTGCACTGGATGCGCTGGATAAAAATATGAAGGTCCAGGATATCCTCGACACCGCTCAGGTTCTGGCGGCCAGCGGCGCGGTTACCGTTTATCACTTTCTGGTCAATACGCCCGGGGATACCGCCGCCACCCAGCAAGAAGCCAAGGAACTTATTGATGCGATTTATAAAATCCATCACGCTTCCAAAACCCTGGGCACGATCGTCCTTAATAATATCCGGATTTTACCGGGCACCAGGGTCGAACAACAGGCGCTGGAGCATGGCGTGATCACCCCTGAAACCGATCTGCTCTACCCGACTTACTATAACCCGGCGCCCTACGACCGGGCTCGGTATGAACTGGAAATCTATCACACTAAAAAAAATATCTTTATGTGGCAGGAGGTCGTCGAGTAGACTCTATCTCGACTCCCTCCTTTTCAAAGGTTATTTTCTTTGTAGTGAAAGGATTGAGTCTCAAAAGCCCCTCACAGAACCGCACGTGCCCAATTAAGGCATACGGCTCTTCAGTAAGCCATTCGCCTAATAAGCACTTTTTAAAAATATCTTCGGATACTCAAGTGGATATATCTTTAGGATTGCCTTGTATTTCTCCCAGGTTAGCCATCCTGATTGGTCTCGTCTCCGTTTGATCTTTCTCAGCATTTCTTTTATATACCAGTAGAACTTCTTGAGACCTATGAAATTTCCATAAATTCCATAGTATCTGTAATGACCATTCAGTTTGACATTCAGCTTCTTTATTGTATCTGGAATACTTTCATGCATGTGTTCCTTAAGCCACTTTTTCGCCGCTTGTTTCTTTTCCTTTAGCTTCTTTTTACTTGTTCGATGAAGAACACAGTATTTGCCCCAGTGAGTTGTTGCATTATAATGGGTAAAACCCAGAAAATCAAAAGATTCTTTCGTCCCTGCATATCTCCCGTATGGCATTATTCTGCTTTTATCATCGGCAACCTCCAGATTAAATTTCTTTAATCTTTCTTTCAGAAGTTTATAGAATTTCTGTGCTTCATTTTCGTATTGAAACATGCATACAAAGTCATCTGCATATCTCACCATGTACATTTCGCCTTTAAAATCCCGGCGCTTGATATGGTCAAACCAAATATCCAGTACATAATGAAGGTAGACATTTGCCATCACTGGCGATATTAGCCCGCCTTGGGCAGTTCCTTTGTCTGTTTCCAGCCGCTTTCCGTCTTCCATTACTCCGCCGATCAGAAATCTTTTGATATATCTCAGAAAATTCTTATCTGCTATGTCATGTGCCAGAAATTTCATCATCCATTCATGGTCGATATTGTCAAAGAACCCTTTAATGTCTGCATCAACCACGTAGTTTACCTTATCCGCCATGATATGCTTGTTTACCTTTTGGATTGCATCATGACAGCTTTTATTTGGTCTGAAACCATATGAAAAATCTTTGAATTTCGGTTCATAAATCGCTTCCAGTATTTCTTTGAATACACCCTGTACCAGTTTGTCCTCAAATGATGGGATCCCTAATCCTCTGAGTTTCCCATTACCTTTTGGTATGTAAGCTCGTCTAACGGGCAATGGTTTGTATGAAAATTTCTTCATTCTTGTCAGCAGATCATCCAGATTGTCTTTGAAGTTTACTCCATACATTTCCTTGGTCATCTGATCGACTCCCACCGCCTTTTTGTTCGGCTGTTTTTGGTACATTTCTGTTAGCGTTTCCTGATTGACATATCTCATCAACGACTGTACTTTCCCATATTTCTTAACGAAATGGGCTATTTCCGCTTTCTCTTTTTCCATAGACCTTTTGCCTCCTGGTGCCTTCTATGTTTTGTCCGCAGAAGCTTCTTACTGTTAGTCCCTTCCCTCCCGTGTCATTACTACTTTCATCGGTACTATGAACTAATCCGACTCCCCAGTGGTCTTCGTTTATACTCACCATTGCTTTGGCCGATACTCCCTACTGCTCTCTGGCAGAACCACCCGGGCCTCCCAGGTATCTCAGATATCACATTGTCAGGTATGCCGTGCTCTCGGATTCCGGTATGTTTTCATAATCTCGCTTTAACGATTATTCCTTCTTGATGACCCTCGAAGGTAAAAGGCCATCCCATACAATCGATTCTATGACGGAACTCTATCACTTCACGCTTTCGCATTACGGCTTTCCTGCTCCCTGTCCTACGCTTAAACCTTATTGTTGGCCTTTAAGGCTCCAAGGACTCGGTACTGGCGGTTTGCTAAACCTTACCAGACTGGATTTCCACCAGCTAAATATCTGACACCGAACTGGCGCACACCTCATGAACGTCATTCTACTCGAGCATCCCCGTTCCATCAGCGCTGATCGCTGTAACGATATCGCCAATGCCCCCCTGTCCGCCTGTCTTAACACCGGCTACATCGGTGGCATGCTGGCTGCCAACAACATTCCAGTAACCATTGTGGACGCTTATCTGGAACAGCTGGATTATCCGGCCATTGAAGCACAAATTGCGGCCCAGCCGCCGACAATTTTAGGGATTCATCTGGTGTATCACTGGAAGGACAATCAGACCCTGTATCAATTTATCGAACACGTCAAACAAAGCTACGGGATTGCCTATGTCTGTGTTTATGGATTTTACCCCACCTTTGCCTATGAGGAAATCTTGAACCGCTGCCCCGCCATTGATGCCGCTCTGTTGGGCGAGACCGAGCTGACTTTTTTAAAACTTGTTGAAGAATTTCCGACCGTCCCTGATGCGGGAATTGCCAAGCGCACTGATAACAGCATTGTCGCCACCCGAGGCGAGGTGGTTATCGATATCGATGCCTTACCCTTTCCCCTGCGCAGCAAGGGTTCCTATTCGTTTGGTGAGGTCAATATCTCCGGTAGTCGCGGCTGTTACGGCGGCTGTACATTCTGTTACATCAACCCCTACTATGGTGATATTAAAAGGAAATGGCGGGGACGAAGCCCGGAAAATATCATTGCCGAAATTGATGCAGTGATGAAAGAAACGGATATCCGCTACTTTTACTTTATGGATCCCAACTTTTACGGCCCCGGTCATGCCGGTAAAGAGCGGGTCCTGAAACTGGCCCGTCTCTTAAAAGAACGCCAGATCCACTTTGGCATTGAAGCCCGAGCCGACGATATCGAAGAGGAAACCATCGAATCTTTGGTGGACGCCGGTCTTAAGCACATCCTCATCGGATTAGAAAGTGGTCGGGATGAAGCTCTTAAACGACTTAATAAGCTGACCACAGTGGCCGATAATGAAAACGCCCTGCGGATTCTCAGGAAATACGGGATCGAACCCAGCGTCGGTTTTATTATGTTTGAGCCTGATTCGACCCTGGAAGATCTGAAAGTCAATTACGACTTTTTAAAACGCAATGCCCTTTTAGATAAACTGGAGATCAGTGTCAATGTGCTCTATCATCATATGATTATCCTGCAGGGCAGCTCTTCCTATCAAACCCTGCAAAAACAAGGTCGACTGAACATTTCCAAACATTCCACCTATGAGGCAGATACCGATTATCAAAACCCCCAGGTCGCAATGCTGGCCGGGATGATGCGGGACATGACCAATCATATCTTTTCTTATATGAAGGATACCTGGGAATTGAGCGTTAAGAAAGACCCGGTGATCCTCGAAAAATACCGACTGGTCAATCAACTGCTGATCCAAACCTTTGACGATTATCTTTGCCTGCTGAAGCATCAACAAATCAGCACTGATCAGCGCAACACCTATGTGGACACCTTTATTGGTACGGTTGACGGTATTATGGCCTGACATGAAAATACGCCTGACAGCTTTTAGTCTGTCAGACGTATTTTTCTTATTTTTGTACAAGGTTATTTTTCTTCAGCATCAACAATCTCATGTTTGACTGCAACAATTTCGATCACATGCCGTTCGTCCGCCTGGGTGATGGTAAAGCCCAAATTTTCAAACTCAAAACTTTCACCAACCTCCGGAACCCGATCGAGAAATTCAACAATCCAACCCCCAACGGTAATCACATCAAAATCGTCATCCATATCAAACAGATCGAACATTTTTCCCAGATTGGCTTTACCTAGAATCCGGTACTCATGATCTGAAATTTTTACAAATTCATCAATGACCTCATCGTGTTCGTCCCAGATTTCCCCCACCAGTTCCTCAATGACATCTTCCAGGGTAACAATCCCAGCGGTTCCGCCGTATTCATCGGACACCACTGCAATATGGCATTTTTTCTGTTGAAGCAGGGTTAATAGCTTGGAAATCTTCATGTTTGGGGTAATAAAAACCACCGGATTGATAATTTCCTCCAAACTGCTTTTGCCATTGGCTACGTAATGGGTAAAGTCTTTATAACTGATAAAACCGATTATCTGATCAATGGTGCCCTGATAAACCGGCAACCGGGAGAAGCCGGTATCAAAAAAGATTTTGGCAATATCTTCCTTGGGGTTATCCATATCAATCGCTACGACATCGACCCGATGGGTCAGGATGTCATCCACATCCAGGTCATTAAATTCGATGGCACTACGGATCAGTTCCCCATCCTGGAGATCGATGCCACCATCATTTTCAGCTTCCTCGACAATTGTCAGCAGTTCTTCTTCAGTCATACTGCGTTCACTGCTGACCTTAAACAATCGATCCAGCATCCTCTTCCACTGTGAAAAAAGAAAATTGACCGGTGTTAAAAGAAACATCAGCAATCGGATAAAGGGGACTGAAAACATTGCAAATTTTTCCGGTGAATCTTTGGCCAGACTTTTGGGCGAAATTTCGCCGAAAATCAGCACCAGCACCGTCATCACTGCAGTAGAAATGGTTACGCCAGCATTGCCAAAATACTGAACAAACACCACTGTGGCAATCGAAGCCGAGGCGATATTAACGATGTTATTACCAATCAGAATCGTTGACAATAACGCATCATAGCGATCAGAAAGCGCCAGTACTTGTGCTGCGCGCTTATTACCATCCTTTGCCAGATTCTTAATGCGAATACGATTAAGGGATGTAAATGCCGTTTCTGTCGCCGAAAAATATGCCGACATCAGCAACATCACCCCCAGAACAATTATAAATCCTATCATACTACTATCCATTGACTAAGATTCCTCCCAGTAAACAGATCCATCAGCCATCACTATCAATGGTCTGGTCAATTGAGTTGTTGTTTTCGTTTTTGTTTTCGTTTTTGTTTTCGTTTTTGTCTCATATAACGGTACGTCGTCCAATTCTATTCCTCTTTCAAATATTATTTGTCACTATAATATCATATTTTTAGTTACAATTCCATAATATCTGCAAAATTTTACCTGATTGGCTGATCTTTAATTTTTTTTAATTTTTCATAATGATTAAGAATTATCATAAATAAAAGATTGTCATCACTGCCACATTTGATCGGAAATCCCAGACACTCCTCCATTTTCTTTTTTCTAAAAATAACCGTATTTTTATGGATAAACAAATCCTCAGCCACTAAATCAAAATGAAAGTGATGTTCAATTATTTTGCGCATGGTCAACATCGCTTCATCCGTACCTTTTCCGAAATATTTCTGTATTTTTTTTATATATGGTTCCACCGCCAACGCATACGTTTCCTTGTCCAATTGATTATAGAGCCGCCAGAAATAGTGCTGATGTGAAAAATAAACATGTTGATCTCTTTTATAAACACCACTGCGATACATTCCATAGGCATCGGCATACGATTTCACGTAACCCTCAATCCCCAGGTAGTAGCTACCTACAAAACACTGCATATTTTTGACATCTTCACTATTGATTGAATCATCCAAATATCTTTTGATCGTTTTTTCGATTTCCCATGGTTCGGTTTTTTTAAGGCATTTAAACACTAAAATAAAACCACCGGACATCACTGATGAGATGTCATTTTTTAAATGGCTGTCTGACTGCTTGATCTGGTTAAGGATATTTTCAAGCATACTTTCTTCCGAATTTTGATAATCCGCAGTAAAACTCAGAATGACCGCCACCCGATTGCTTTCCATATTATAACCGATGCGCTCGCCCCAATCCGTTATTTCTTCTTCACTGATGGTTCGCTGCTCGCTGATTAAGGTATTTAAAAATATTTCCTTGTCGTTACGGTGAGTATAGAAGCGGTTCATCGTTTCCTGCTGTTCAATGATCAGTTCGGCGGTCATTTTCACCAGTTTGCCAATGTTGCGTACCTCATCCGGATCGCCGGTTATTCCCACTACCCCGATGACATCACCAGCTTTATCCACAATCGGCATATTGATCCCTGGCTTTACACCCTGAAGTTTTTTGGCCTCCTCTTCGGTGACTTCACAAGTAACGGAATGACGGATGGCAAACATCGCAGTTTCGTGAAAGGTGCCCAGTCGCTCCGGTAAACCGCTCCCAATAATAATGGCATTCTTATTCATAACATTGCTGTTATAACCCAAGGTGTTCATCACCTCATCGGCTATTTTTTGCGCTATTTTTTTATCCAGCATCTATCCACTCCTTTTTTTCTGACTTGAATTTTGTGGGATCATACAGATAATCGCCAGAAAACGAAAAAGGTCGCAAATGCGTTGCTCCAATAATTCAGCCGCATTTTCCATGTGCCATGCCAGCCCCCGATCATTGCTAAAGAGAGCAAAAGCCGCCACCACGCCACACTGATAGATGGTTTCATAGCCCACATCCAAGGCGCCGGAGATCACCACAACTGGGATATTCTGGATTTTTCCGTGTTTTCCGACCCCAGAAATTACCTTGCCCATCACACTCTGCGCATCGGTTTTCCCTTCACCGGTAATAATCATATCTGCCCCGCAAATTGCAGAATCAAAACCAATTTCATCCAATACAATCTCGAGACCAGATTTTAGCTGCGCATTGAAGAAAGCCACCAAAGGTAAGGCCATCCCACCGGCCGCACCGATCCCTTTTAATTGGATCAGCTTCATCCCCGTTTTCATCTCCAGCAACTGACCAAAAGCTTCGAGTCCCCGATCCAGAAAAGTCACCATATCCGGGTTGGCACCTTTTTGGGGTCCATAAACTGCTGCTGCTCCCAGATGGCCGCAAAGGACATTTTCTACATCGCAGGCAACGGTAATCTCCACTCCCTTTAATAAGATCTCGGCCTTACTGGTATCGACTGTTTTCACCCGACATAAATTTTCACCAATTGGTTCTAGCCGTTCCATCTCCTGATCATAAAAACATACCCCCAGAGCATTGGCAACGCCCAATCCGCCGTCGTTAGTGGCACTGCCCCCTAAACCCAGAATGATCTTGCGACAGCCCCGCTTAATGGCATCGGCAATCATTTCTCCGGTGCCATAGGTACTTGTTTTCAACGGATTACGCTCGTCATCAGTAAGTAGTGGCAAACCAGAAGCGGCCGACATTTCAATTACTGCCACCCCGCCGCGGAGAATTCCGTAGGCCGCGGTTATTTCTCTGGCTAAGGGGTCTTTTGCTTTTATTGTGATCCTTTCACCGGATTGGTGCCTGACCAGTACCTCCACCAGCCCCTCTCCCCCATCAGAAATGGGTATCTTCACAATCTCAGCGGTTGGCATAATTTTTAGAATCGCACCTTCGACAATGTCACAAACTGCAGTAGCTGATAAAGATCCTTTGAAGGAGTCCGGAGCAATCACGATTTTCATTTGGGTTCTCCTTTCAATTCGTTTTCTTGAGTCTTAAAAATAATAGCATGGGTAAAGCAACAACCCATGCTATTGTTGACACTATTTTTTTAGGCTTTGATAAAATTGGCAACGACTTGATTGAATTTTTCGGCTTCTTCCCAGAAAAGCATATGACCGGAATCTTCAAAAAACACCAGTTGTGCTTCGGGAATCTGCTCAGCAACATAGCCACTGCCCTGCCAGTCAAAGACTGCACTGTGTCGGGCTACACACACCAGAGTGGGGAGATTGATCAATGGCAACAAATCCCGCCAGTCTAAGTTGGTATGATCCCGCATAATCTCAATTCGCACCTTCGGTGGGCATTTTGATATTTCGTCGGCTATAAATTTTACTTCTTCTGGTGTCGGTTGATGGTAGAGACAGCCAAAAGCCAAGCCTTCTGCACTTTCGCGCGGTGCATATTCGATGGCACAGCAGGTTCGGATAAACATTTCTACATCATAACAACCATTCTGTCCCCAAAGCCAATCTGGCCCGGTATACTGAAGTGGTGCCTGGTCAACACAAATCAGTTTGCTCACCCGATGGTTACCAAATAATTCCAGATAGCTCCACAGAACAGCAACCCCCATGGACCACCCCAACACGGTGACATCCTTTACATCGAGTTGATCCAGCAATTCCTTGACATCCATGGCATAGCGGGAGATCCGGTGACTGTGTAAGACCTTTTCCGATTCGCCATGTCCCCGGAAATCCAGTAAAATAACCTGAAAATCTTTGGCCAGAACATCGCTGTTCTTTTTAAAAAACTGGGTTGTACACGTCCATCCGGGAATCATCAGTAAGGGGCTTCCTGTACCCTTTACCTCATAATACAATTCAACATGATCATTGGTAAAAAAAGTTGCCATAGCTTTCCTCCTATAATTGATAAATACCTTGCCCGCTACGCCAGTTTGTTAAACCTTGTTGATTTACGCCATTTCAGAAAATATCGGCTCAACCAAGATCGAGCTACGAAGATTCCCGCTTGATGCGCTTAGCAAAATACTATTGATTATAATTATACCCAATCTCTAACAGTTATCAATGGTATTAAAGCCAACTAATTACCTATCCATTGGACAATTATACAATTATTAATTTTTTAATCGAATATAGTGTCATCTTCTTAAGCCTCTGGCCGATTAGCAATCAGTAAGCAATGATCAGCTGAATGATGCTTACTAAAAAAAACAACCAGTCTTTAGCACTGATTGTCTTTTTAATATATTTCTTATTTATTTTCTAATTTCCAGCATTTTAACTTTTAAATCATTTTCCAGTTTTTCCAGCTCAGCTTCCACTTCTTTTCGTTTCTGGCGTCCCTCAGTCTGGATACGTAACACCTCGTCAAAGGTTGAAATCAACGACTCGTTGGAAATACGCAGGGTTTCGATATCAACAATGCCCCGTTCCGATTCTTTGGCAGTGGCAATGGATTCCATCTTTAAAGTTTCCGCATTCTTTCTCAATAATTCATTGGTCATATTGGTGACTTCCCGCTGGGCTTTAGCTGCCTGGCCGGAATGGACCACCCCCAGGGCCAGCACCATCTGGCTTTTCCAGAGTGGAATGGTGTTCACAATGGACGATTGAATTTTTTCAGCCATCAGGGTATCATTATGCTGTACCAGTCGGATCTGCGGAGCCATTTGAATCGAGATCATCCGCGTCAGTTCCAGATCATGAATTTTTTTCTCAAAGCGGTTGCACATCGCTGACAAATCATTCACCGCCTGTGCATCTTCCGGCAGTCCGCTGATCTGAGACCGCTTAATCAGCTCCGGTAATTCTTTGGTTTCGACTTCCTGAAGTTTCTTTTTCCCGGCCAAAATATACATTGATAACTCTTTGAAATAGGTTTTGTTGACATCATAAAGCTTATCCAGCATCGCCACGTCTTTTAACAGTTGCACCTGATGTTTTTCGAGGGCTTCACAGATCCGGTTAACGTTACTTTCAGCGGAGGCATACCGGGTCTGCATGGAGCTGAGCTTATTGCTGCTTTTTTTGAAAAAGCCTAAAAAGCCTTTGTCTTCCTCCTCGATATCAAAGTTTCGTAATTCCATGACCATATCGCCGAGCATTTTGCCCACTTCACCCATGTCTTTGGTGCGGACATTATTCAGGGCCGTTTCGGAGAAATCAGCGATTTTTTTCTGGGCCCCAACCCCAAACTGCATCACTAGACTGGAATTGGTGAGGTCGATTTTACTGGCAAAATCGTCGACCATTTTTCGCTCTTCCGGGGTCAGTCGGCTTTCGTCAAATACTTCCCGTTCCCCCTTTAGTTCCTGATCGATATTGGTCGTTACGGCTTTTTCTTCCTCAAATGGGTCAAAGGTCAGGGTCGGGGTTACCTGGGAATAATCGTTCATACTATCTTCCATTGCAATACTCCTCGTTATAATTTTGGGTTAGTCATCTTTAATAGTTACTTTATCGAAACTCATCATTTCTTAACTGATGCGATTATTTTTTGAATTCTCTGTTTGTCAGCCCTTCCTGGGCCAGCATGGTGTTGAGTACCGAGATATCAGTAGAGACATCCATGGCGGTATCCTCATAAAAACTGTCGAGCAGGTTTTCAAAGGCATGACTGATGGTATCCAGGGTATCTTCGATTTCTTTTTTGGTGGCCTGAATATTGGCCCCTTGAATCGGTTCCGCATCCAGATCTCGATAAACCGAAACCAGCTTTAGGGTAGTTGGCAGATAATAGCCCATAAACTTGCGAATTTCCGGCAAACCATCGGGGTTTTCTTCTATAAATTCAAAAATCTTGGTGATCACTTTTTCCAACCGATCCAGTTTCTGAGAAATGATTTCGCCTTCAATGGCTATATTTGCCTCATTGATCTGCCGGATGGTATCCTGCCCCTCGGCAATTACCTCGTGAACCGCCTTCATTTCCGGATTTTCCGTTTCCAGTTTTCTTTTCTGATCCAGCGCTACCTGTTCCATGCGCGCTTTTTCTTCCTGAAGTTTTTTTCCTTCTTTAAGCTTTAAATGGTTCTGATAGGCTTCATCGCTGATCAGCAGATATTCTTCATTTTCATCAAATCGTCCCTGGGGAAACATTCCCAGACTGATCATTTTGCGCAGATCCTTGACCACATATTTCTTACTGCGACCAATCGGATCAGACAAATCACTGATCTTACAGAATTCGCGACCTCTGAGGCGGCTGGCATACTGGCGAAAGCGCTTCACCCGCCCCCGCAGGTTTGAGCCCTTGGCCGACATCAGCGCACTGACCGTAAAAATTGGCAACAAAATACCAGCACTGATTCCCAGAAGCGGCATACTGGTAAAGGTAAAGCCAAATACTGATGAAAATATCAGTAGCAATAACAGTGACACCCCAATGCCGATATTTCCAAAGACCATCAGTAACATGCCGGAAACCCGACCGTGCGGTGATTTTGAAATCAAATTATTGGGCTGTTTTTTAACCGGACTGTAGGCATTCTGAACAGCGTTTCTGGCAACCATTTCCGGTGGCTGCGGCTTGTTTATTTTTTCCCGGGTTCTTCTGCCATTAGCTGCCTGCCGTTTGGCTTTCTGATTATTTTCCCGCTGCTGACGTTGCTGCTCCTGCCAATACTCACCACTGCGTTTGACCTCATCCATGGCCCGGGCGACAGTTGCAGTAATGTTTTTATTCAGTTCTTTGAACTCCTCTGAATTCAAGGCATCCTGAACAATATCTTTAATATCATTACCAATATTCGAATAATCTTTTTTTGCCATCCTTGACCTCCCAAACATTGCATTAATTATATCGTATAAAATTTAAAAATTCAATTAAGAAACCATTTCCCGGTGCTATTCTTTAGTAAATTCGTAATCTTTTTGGTCCCTTGCTCTGAAATCTAAAAAAAGCCTGACGACATCAAGCTTTTACTTTCCCGGAATCATCCATTTATCGAATCCGGGGTTTTTGCATACACAGGGGCAGCTCCAGATGACATTGGGATAAGAGCGCCTCATCCAGCAAGATGTCTTTGACACGGCCATCGGCAAACACACTGCCATGGTGTAAGATAATCACCCGGTCACAAATATCCAGGGCCATATCCAGATCATGGGTGGCAATAATTTTTGTCATCTTCAGAGAGTCCAGGGTATTAATAACGTTTCGTCTGGCCTGGGGATCGAGAAACGAGGTCGGTTCGTCAAATAAAATCACCCGGGGATCCATAGCCAGCACAGAGGCAATGGCAATGACCCGTTTTTCACCGCCAGATAAGCGATGAGGCATCCGATCCCGGAGGTGGATGATGCCCAGTTGTTCCATGGCATTGACCACCCGCTCTTCGACCACATGCTCATCCAGTAATTCATTGCGTGGGCCAAAGGCAATGTCATCATAAACCTTGGTCATAAACAGTTGATCATCAGGATTTTGAAAAACCATCCCAACCCGGCGACGAATATCCTTCAGGGTCTTTTTTCCAACGGCGAGTTCATCAACCATTATTGATCCCTCTTTAATCTCGGAAACACCGACAATCAGTTTGAACAAGCTGGATTTACCAGCACCGTTGGCTCCCACCAAGGCGATGCTCTCACCCTCTTCAATTGTAAGATTAATATCCCGGATCGCCTGATGACCATCGGGATAGGCATAGTTTAATTTATCAATTTTCAGCATTGGAACTCCTCATTATAAAAAACTGCCGATAAACAGGCTCAAATCAAAAAATCGCATTAAACACAAAATCCCCGAAGCTAAAACCAGAAACAGCCAATCGCCCTTTTGAATCGGGCTGGGTTTGGCATACAGATAATTGCCATCGTAGCCTCGACATTTCATGGCAACATAGATGCTCTCGGCCCGATCAAAACTCTTTAGCAACAATTGCCCGACAAAGACACCCATGTCCTTCATTTTAATCCCCTTGGCAGCCGGAGCTCGTAAAATATAGGCCGTATACATGTTGGAAACTTGTTCCAGCAACACCGATATATAACGGTAGGTCAGCATGATCTGCTCCACAATAATTTTGGGCACCTTAATGGATAAGAGTTGATAGGATATTTTAGGTAGTGAGGTCGTGGCAATCAGGATCATCACCGCCATGACCGTAAAAATCGTTTTAACCATAATCGAAATAAAGGAGAGGACCCCGTAACTGATTGGCATCGGCCCAATCATCAGAGCCAGTTGCTGATTAAAAATGATGTTGGATAAACCTGCAAAAAAAGAAAAGGGCAGTGCTACTAAAAGCCGTTTCAGCAAGGGTTTATAGGGAATTTCAGCCAGTGCCATTAAAATCACCGGATAGAATGCAAAAACCATCAGTCCAGTAATATTATAGGGGTTAAATGAAATCACCAGCACCAGATAAAGCATCGTAGTGATCAGTTTGACCATTGGATGGAGGCGATGAATGATGGTGTTGCCATCGGCCATTTCTTCAAGGGAACTGATTGTATTCATGGAATCGGTAATTGTTGACATTGGGACTACCTTTCACTTAAATATTAAATAACCTCTGTTACTAAACAGAGGTTATTAAGCAAACTATTGTTAATATTACCATATAAAGATTTTCATTTCAATTAGTATTAAAACAACTATACTGTTTTTTCTTTTCGGCGTTTGACAGCGTAAATCAGATAACCCGTTCCACCTGCCAAGATCAGGGTAATCCCAGCGCCAATTATGCCAGAAACACTGGTACCAGCGGCTGAGCCTTCACCATCCGTTGATTTAAATCCATAATCCGGCAAGAAAGCCGTGCTTTCCTGAATCCCAGCAGCACTGTCATAGGCATTGCCCGAGGCTTCCAGCTCGGCGGTACCCGCTACATTTTCCATTGACCATTCCAAACCATCCGGATTGGATGATGCCAACAGCGACAAACCGCCACCAACAACAACGGCAAACACCAGCAAAACGCCCAGTACTTTTTGAATTGACAAATTTTTGGGCAATTTTTTATTATCCATGGACGATTCCAGCAGTTCTGGTCTCATCTTGTAGATGAAGACTAAAATTCCGCCGGTAACAATCCCTTCAACCAGACCAATCGCCAGATGAATTGGAATCATCATCCCCATGAAGGTTGCCATCGGCAATTCAGTAATGCCAGAAGCCAGAGTCTGGATCACCACCGAAATAGCTCCCAGGGTTAAGGCTAAAATAACCGATACCACCGATGCCACCGATATCCGAGTTGGTGTCAGCCCTTTTTTTACGATCGGTTTAAAGACAAAGGGGTAAACCAGTAAACAGGCATAGAAACCAAGATTCCAGATATTTGCCCCCAAGGCCAACAGTCCTCCATCAGCAAAGAATAAAGCCTGAATAAGTAATACTGCCGTCAGGGTCAAAAAGGCCGGAAAAGGCCCCAATAAGGCTGCCAGCAAAATCCCCCCACCAATGTGTCCACTGGAACCAGTTCCCGGAATGGTGAAATTAATCATCTGTCCGGCAAAAATTACGGCCCCCATAACCCCCATTAACGGGATCTTCTTTTCATCTAAATCGTCTTTACATTTATACGCCGAATAGGCGATTGCTCCGGCGCTCGCCGCAAGCATGATTCCTCCGACTGCCGGAGAAACTAAAGCATCTGCCATGTGCATAATAAAACCTCCTCAAAATTTAACTTAACACAAAAAACACGAAGAACATCTCCCAAGTTTCAACTCTGGAAATACCTTCATGGCATCATTTTCGTATCTTAAAATTGATTCGTATTCTGCACTTCAATGCTTTAAATACTATCTAAATTATAAACCACTTGTCTATACATGTCAAGTAAAAATAGCTGGAGTCTGTTGTTTTACTGACAGACTCCATTATTTATTCAGAGACTACCGTCTTCGCTTCGGTGACTGACCAGAAGATCTGCTCCCGGAAGAATTTTGTTTTCCCTTGATTTTGATTTTTTTATATTTAATATTGTTTTTGCGCATAAACTGAACAAACATAATTCGCATTATCGCCAGCAGCATCAAGATCACAATGATGGTTACATACCAGTAAAGGATCGGATAATCAGTCCAGTTACGGGCCTTCATATCATTCACCGCATATACCGGGGTAGCCTCTACAAAGGTTTCGCCATTATAAACCTGTAATTCCCCAATCTGTTCTCCCGCTTTCACATCGGCTTCGAGGTTTGCCAGGGTTTCGTCACCAATGACTTTGGTTTCATCCCATTTCACCTTGGACGTGTAGCTATCCTGATTGGCCTGAGGAACCGCCGTAATCAGCGGGTCGTTGGTCTTGTACTTTAGCTTATTGCCATCAAAGACATGATAATTAACCACCTGAACGACCCGTTCTTCATCTTCCGGATCGGACCATTCCAACAACTCATATTCTTTGACTACAGCATTAATGGTATCGCTGGCTTCTTTAAAAAGCACCGTCTCATCCGCATATAAAATAATGCCGATCATATTCTTATCATTGCCTTCACCCTCAAAAACCAGGCATTTATTTGCTTCTTCGGTGAAACCCGTTTTTCCGCTGGTGGCATAGCCATTAAAGACCGGATTCGTTCCCGAGAGATTATTAGCCACCCGATATTCCTCGGACAGTTCATTGAAGTTGGAATATAATAAAAGGTTGGAGTTATTCCACTTGTGCTTCGTCTTATTGGTCTGAACCTCATGAACCTTGGCCCGGGTGATCGCTTTGATGGTGGTCTCATCAAAGGCCGCTTTAGCAAGGATCAGCATATCTGCCGGGGTGGTATAGTGATTGCTGCTATGGAGTCCATGGGGGTTAGTGAAATTGCTGCCGGTCATCCCCATATCCTTAGCTTTTTTATTCATCGCTGCCACAAAAGTTTCATAGGCTTTATCCGAACTGATCGAGCTGTCGCCAGCAATTTTTCGGCCAATGTTCACCGCAATAGTTTCCGCTGCATCGTTTCCTGACGGCAACAACAGGGCATAGAGCAATTCGTTGAGTGATAACACCTCTTCGGCTTCAAGACCAGCCGTGCTGCTGTCGGCATCCAGACTTGCAATTTCATCGCCCACCGTAAAATTCTCATTGAGATCACCGTGTTCGATGGCTACCAGTGCCGTCATCAATTTGGTGGTACTGGCCGGATAGAATTTTTCATTCTGCTTTTGGGCAAAAAGAACATCACCGCTATTCACTTCATAAATGATCACACCTTCATCAGCACCATAGGCTGGCAAGCTCGCCGCCAACACTCCAGACGTGCCAAAGACCAGGCTAAGTATCAACAATAGTCCTATTTTTCTTTTCATTTCCCCTCTCCCCTCAGAGCAGCTATTTGATATAGCGGGTTACTTTGAACAATTCTTTTTCTTCATTGATGGCTTCTTCACTGCCTAAAACACAAATGGCATTTTTCGCAAGCACCGCTGCAATCATGTCACCATGACTTTTTAGTTGTGCCACGGTGGTTTCTAAAATTTCATCCCGTTCTTTTTGCAGATCTGCGGCAGTAACGCCACTAAAATAAAAATTATCCGCAATCTCGCCTTTCACCGAAGCGCTGAGCGGAACATCTTTGCTGCTGATCGTGCCAATGATGTACTTTTCCAGTTCACGCTGGGATAGTTCCAGATTATTAATATAATCAACCACCCCTTGATACGCTTCAAAGGTCTTCTTGAGTTTGGGATCACGGTAAGAACCAAAGTACAGGTCGCCACCACGACCAATACTCATAAAAGCACCATAGGCGCCACCCTGAACCCGAACCCGGTTCCAGAGATAGTCCATTGACAGTAACCCCTTTAAAACCAGTTGGGAACCGGCGTACTCGTAGCCTAAAGCACGAATATTATAACCCTGGGAAACGTATTGAATCTTTGCCGCCGTTAAGAAACCTTCATTTGCAATATCAGTTTCAAAAGCAAAGGCATTTTTAGCCGCTTTATTTGGCGCCAACCCCATGATGTAAGGACTCAAGGCAGTCACAGTCCGATCCCGGATTTCTTCGGTACCGGTAATACTGATAATTGGTTTTCTGTTGGTAAACACCAAGCTGGCGATGCTGGTGAGCTTTTCGGTTAAGACTTCAAACTGCTCATCAAAGTTGGCTTCCAGATCGGCAATAAAGCGATAAAACTCAATTCCACCAAATTCTTCGAACAGCCGGGCTGACTGAGAATAATAAGACTGCAGCCGTTGTACCCCGACGACATGGCCAGCGGTTAAAAACTGGGTCTCCTTATGGGTCTTAATTTCCCGGATCATATCGTGAATCAGGTTCTTTTCCGTAAAAAGTGTCTTAGTAATTACGTCGGTCATGATTTTGACTAAAGTCGGGATATTCTCCATCACCGCTTTTCCCTTAACGTAACAGTGGGAGGTGAAATCCCCAAAATGGTGGACGTCGTCATAGGACTCAATCCCAAAGGACAGGCCACCGGTGTGAATTTCAATTTCCTGACTCAATCGTCTAAAATCCATGCTTTCGGTACTGAGACTACCCAGCAGCTTGCACATCAACGATAAATATTTCAAATCTTGTTGCGGCAGATCACTGTAATCAAAATAGAGTTTTAAATAAGAAATTCCGCCAGTAAAACCAGGATGGAACAGCAGCCTGGTTTCCAGCGCCTCCTGAACTTCCAGGGGATAACTCCGACCCGTACGATTGATATCGGCCAGCGACAGCTTGGGAATTTTTTCCAGATCCTCCGGCTTATCCTCTTCATTTTGCTTTTCGATGAGAGTCTGGGTTTCATCAATCAGATCCTGGAGTTCTTCCGGGGTCAAAGCCGCTTTAAAAGATGCCAGTTTTTCCGCTAATGCCTGGTCGGCTTTTTCCTGCAAGGTATTGTCCGGCACAATCGTCACCAGGGTTTGATGGCTATTGTCGATCAACATCCGTTTAAGAAGTTTTTCAAAGTAGCCGTCTTTCCAACAGTCCTTGAATTTTTTAAAGGCGGCTTTGTATTTAAGGTAGGCAATCGGATCGTCACCATAGAGCCAGTCATCCATCATCTCAATCCCATAAATCAGACCTTTGGGATAAGAACCGTACTCGCCTTCGATATGGGAAAATTCATGGATATTAATGCCCGCTTCAACGCTACGGGGATCGAGGCCATCAGCAGCCAGCTTGTTGAGCACTGATTCCACCGTATTAACAAACAGATCCTTATGTTTCTCCTCTGTGTTTTTGAGGACAATTGAAAAATAGGGCTGTCTTAAGGAACTGCTGTAATGATAGCTGACATCTTCAGCAATTTTAAGATCCAGCAGAGCCTCTTTGAGCGGTGATGAATTATTATTTAATAAGATATGGGCAAGAATATCAAAAGCCAGGGCCTCCTCATAGGATAATTTATCACCCAGCACCACAGAAAGAGCCAGATAGTCTTTATTTTCCAGCGTTTCTTCCTTGGACACCCCGTAGGACGCCCGCATTTCCGTCCGCTGCGTGAGCATCGGCTGGGCCTCTATTTCACTGTCAACTGGCTGTTTATCAAAGGCACTGAGATATTCGTCATTTAAATATTTCAAGTGCGCCCGGACATCCCCATCGCCATAAAGATAAATATAGCTGTTGGAGGGATGATAGTATTTTTTATGGAAGCCCAGAAAATCCGCATAGGTCAGTTCCGGGATCACATCCGGATCCCCGCCGGATTCAAACCGGTAGCAGGACTGGGGATAAAGGGATTCAAAAATTTTATTTTGCAGCAATTCCTCGGGATTGGAGAAGGCACCCTTCATTTCATTATAGACCACCCCATTGTAGATGATCGGATCATCAGCATTTTCAATATGATAATGCCAGCCCTCCTGCAAGAAGGTGTAGGGATTTTCATAAATATTGGGATAAAAAACCGCATCCAGATATACATCCATCAGATTCATAAAATCTTTGGCATTGGTGCTGGCAATCGGGTACATTGTTTTATCCGGATAGGTCATCGCATTGAGGAAGGTGTTTAGCGATCCTTTGGCCAATTCCACAAAGGGTTCCTTGACCGGGTATTTTTTTGAACCGCATAATACCGAATGCTCAAGAATGTGGGGCACCCCGGTGCTGTTGGTGGATGGGGTGCGGAAGCTGATTGAAAAAACCTTATTGTCATCATCAGCCGATATATACACTAACTGGGCCCCGGTTTTTTGATGTACAAAGGTTCGGGCAAAGCCATCTATTTCATCCACAAATTCTTCTTTTTTCAAGATAAACCCATGAATATTTTCTTCCAGTTTAAACATTTTTTCTTGTTGTTCTTGCAATTCTTTTTTCAAATGTCTCTCCTTTTCTGTTCGTAATTTATTCGATTATTCCCTTTTTCTGAAGATATTCTTTCATTTTTTGTTCATGACCCATTTCAGTCGGTTGATAAAAATGCGTGCCGATCAAATCATCCGGTAAGTATTGCTGTTTAACATAGTGGCCGGGATAATTGTGAGGATACTGATACGTCATGCCTCGACCCAGATTTTTACTACCAGAATAATGGGTATCCTGCAAGTGCGCCGGAACATTGCTGTTTGAAACATGCTTGACCGCCTCTATGGCAGCATCCACCGCCAGATAGGAGGCATTGCTTTTGGGTGCACAGGCCAGAAAAACCACTGCCTGGGCCAGATTAATTCGGGCTTCCGGCATCCCGATAAACTGGACCGCATCGGCGGCGGCCATCGCTACCGGTAAGGCCAGCGGTTCGGCATTGCCAATATCTTCAGACGCCGAAATGACAATCCGCCGGGCAATAAACTTGGGGTCTTCCCCGGCGGTAATCATTTTAGCCATCCAGTAAAGCGCCGCATCGGGATCGGAACCCCGGATACTCTTGATAAAGGCTGAAATGGTGTCATAATGGTTATCGCCATTTTTATCATATTGAACCGCCCGCTTTTGGATACACTCCTGGGCCGTTTCCAGATCGATATGAATAATCCCGTCGGCATTTTTATCCACCGTCAGAATCCCCAGCTCCAGGGCATTCAAGGCCCGACGGACATCACCGTTAGCGACCTCGGCAAAATGATCGAGGGCCTGCTGATCACAGTTTATTTTCATTACACCATAGCCCCGATCCCGATCAGTAATGGCCCGTTTGATCACCTGACGAATGTCGTCTGGGGTCAGGTTGTAAAACTCAAAAATAGTCGAGCGGGACAGCAGTGGCGAGTTGATTTCAAAATAGGGGTTTTCGGTGGTGGCGCCAATCAGGGTTACTAACCCTTTTTCGACACTGGGTAACAGAGCATCCTGTTGCGCCTTATTAAAACGATGGATCTCGTCAATAAAGAGGATGGATTTTTTATTATAAACCCCCAGGTTATTCTTAGCCTTCTCCAGCACCTCAGTAATTTCTTTTTTTCCCGAGGTCACTGCATTGAGCTCGTAAAACGCCGCATTGGTGCGGTTGGCAATAATTTTTGCCAATGAGGTCTTGCCGGTACCCGGTGGCCCATAAAACACCACTGATGACAGTTTATCCGCTTCAATCAGCCGATACAAAAGCTTCCCCCGACCAATGATATGCTGCTGGCCAACAAATTCTGCCAGAGTTTGGGGCCGCATTCTTACCGCAAGGGGAGCATTATCGGCAATTTGGCCTTCATAATTCTGGTTAAAAAAACTTTCCTGCATAATGTCCTTTCACGATAGCACTCTATTCGGATTCTGCAAAGCCAATGATCGCTTCACAATCACCGGTTTGTTTCAATTGCTGCTATTTCGATCTGATTCAACTCAAAAAAAACATAAAACCACTGGTCTATTTCAGCAAGAATCTTGCCCAATCCCACATTGTCGCCACTTTTCTTTAATTCTACGATTCTATCATAAGAATCTTTAAATACCTTAATGGTTTCATCTTTAATGTCCGGTATTCCCAGCCGCAACAGGGTGTTGGGATAGTACTCATAAAGCTTATCACCCAGTTTTTTCCCGTAGGACTTAAAGTAGTAATTATAGAGCTTGCTGTTTAGCAGCAACACCAGAAATTCCTCGGTGATCTGATGATAAAGCCGTGGTTTGAGAATCAAACCATAAACATCAGCGCTGAAATAAGCGTGCGCTTCATCAATGGCAAAGCGGTTTTGAGTTGCCTTATAGGGAAAAACGATCTTTCGCCTCTCAAAATGATCCGGATCCCGTCCCCATTGCAGTTTATACCAGGCCAGTTTGCCGTTTTTGCATTCCCGGCGGTTTTTGAGTTTCTCCCGGTATGCTTCAAGATGTGCAACTAGCTCAGGGTGCTCGTCAATCGCACTGATCTGGTTGGTATAGAGGATTTGCTTTTGCGGTTTGGCGACTTCAAACGCTTTCACATCCTTGTTCTTGATCCACGGTTTTAACCAACACGATTCAAAGCCCGGACGAACCGGATCCGTCACTTCAAAGATAAAAGCCTTGTCGTTTCCAGTGATAATGCCTTGAAAACTGTGGACAACATTATCCAGGGTAAAGGGGGTTTTGGCCTCAATCTTCTCGATGATTCTCCGGGTCAGCGGTGAATAGAGCCGCCAGGAATCGTCATTCAGCTGAATCTGCGAAAGTTCAAAGGACTCATAAAAATCGCTTGGCTGATCGGTTTGAACGAGCGATTCGATCAGTTTGGAATAGCTTTCCGGTTTGTGGTTTTTAATAAAGAACCGTTTAACCTGAATCCTTTGAGCATCATCAATCCGATTCGTTTTAAGCAGTCGGATAATGGCCGGATCAACCCCAACCCCCTCAATCACCCGGAGTCCGTTGAAATCAACGATTTCCTGAATTGCAAATGCTTTTCGGATAAAGGCCCGTAACGGTTTTCCATACAAAGCTTCGATAAAATAGCGGGAGGTGATATGGATAAGCTGCCCCCCCGGTTTTAGCAGTTCCCAGCCCCGATAGATAAAGCAATAGGAAAGATCCCCCTTATCCCGATACACCTCACCGTAGCGGTTTTTTAACTGCTTCATATAATCCGTCTGGATTTCTTTATGGCCGACATAAGGCGGGTTCCCGATGACTACATCGACCGACTGCACGGCAACTAATTCTTCGGTCAGAATATCGCCGCAAAAAATTCCCAGCGGCTTAACGTATTCTTTTCCTTTTAAGGTCAGGATCAGCCGGGTTACCAGACAGGCCATCGGATCCCGGTCAACTCCCAGCAGGCCGGTTTCCAGCAACTGGCGATGCTGCGTGGCTTGCTGCTCCGGAGTCAGTTCACCACTTCGAACCATAATCGCATCGTATATTGCACTAAGCAGGGATCCGCTTCCGCAAGCCGGATCGAGAACCCGAAAATCCTGCTGTTGGTTACCCGGTGAAAATGCTTCAAGTACATCCGCCGCCATATACCTGGCGATGTTTTCCGGAGTATAAAAGACCCCATGGTTTTTCTTGTGATTAAGCAGCAAACTGGCTTCGTAAAGGTTGCCGATCAAGCCGGGATTTTCTCCCGCCAGTGCGGGGGATGACTGAATAAATTCAGAGACCCACGCCCATATCTCATCCCCAATAGGCTGAGGCTCTGTCTGCTCCTGCCCCCAGAATGGTGTCTCAAGGGGGCGGCCCTGCCAGATTGCCAGGACATAATCCAGCGTAAAATTCTTTTTGATGGCCTTCTGGTGGGCTTCAAAGTCAAGGTGCTGATTATCTGCCAGGTATTTTAAAACAATGCACTTTAATAAAAAAAGCACATTGGCACTGCGCTCCTCAGCCAAATAGTTATATTTATTAATAAATCGTGTCAGCTTATCTGAAATCTCCTGAAACTTCATTAAAACCTCTCTTTAATTGATGTTAGCGTTATCTTGTTATTATACCATTATTTGCCTGAAAAAGATAAAGAAAAGGCTGAAATAAACGTTTCGCACAAAAAAAATCCAGAGAGTCTGATCTCCGGATTTTATTATGAAGTTATTTTCAAACTAATAGCTGATTCTAAAATAGTCTGATCTCGGTGATGGCCGTGTCATGCTCACCGTCCGCAGGTCCCGCTACCACTGAATCGATGACGAAAACCACCGAATCACCGGGATTAATGGTGACCGGGCTGATTGAGATCACCTGTTCATCCCGGATCCGTTCAAGAATCATGTTGGCCACTGGGCTGGTATTAACATACATCACCAGTCCCCGAACACTACCATTTTCAGCAAAGGATGTAGTAGTCTTGACGTAACCGTTTTTAATGGCCACTCCATGAATGGTCAGTGCGGAGGTTCCGTTATAGACACATTGAACATACTCACCAATCCCATCGCCAGACACCCCTTCAACCCAGGATGTGTTATCACTGCCATCCATCACGTTGCCGACATAATAACTGATCCCAGCCATATCCGGTAGGGTCGAAGACGCATAGAGACTGAAATTCGCATATTCCCAACCGGTGGCGGTGCCGCCTCCCGAGTCGGACCCTTCTGACTCAGATCCACCAGATGTGGTTGGAATATCATTGATAACGTATTTGCCTTCAATTATTTTACTGGCAAAACCAGCCCCATTGACTTCAATGGCTTTGATTGTTTTTTCACCTTTTGTCAAGGTAATCGGTTCTGTATATACGATTGAACTGACTGTGGGCTGGGATCCATCCGTCGTGTAAAAAACCATATCATTGGCATCCGCCTTAACGATTTCCAGTTTTTGTTCCCCCTGATAGGTACCCGGATTCAGATTAAAGGATGGCGCTTTAACCGTATAGCTACTTTTCTGATCGGCATATTTACTGTCTCCGGTAACTTCGGATGCCCGATCCAGCAGAGCAAAAAGATCCGTTTCTGATACTCCGGCCTGAATTTCCGAAGCAATATAGGCATCAAAGATCATTTTTAATTTTTCTGAGTTTTTTTCTTTTCGGATTGCTTCTTCGAAGAAGGTATTGGCCATTTTATAATTGCCCGCCCCGGTGTAAGCTTTGGCTTTTCCAAAAATTGCTGCAGCGCTATTCGGATCCAGCTTTAACACTCCATCGAAGGCCACCAGCGCTTCGCTATAATTTTGAACGGCCAGCAAATCTTCGCCGTTTTTCAGACCGCTGTTGATGGCATTGATTTTTTGAAAATTAATAAATCCAAAAACGGCTCCGGCAATCAGAAAGACTCCGACCACCGTCGCAATTGCAATAATGATCCCCTTATTCTTGCCCTGCTGCCCCGTTTTGCGATCCGGAATCCCACTTTCTATTTTTTCCCAATTCGTGTCCTCCGTTACCTGAGACTCCCACTTTTCCAGGCTCCGGATCGGATTTCCGCAGTTCTGACAAAACAGGCTGGATGCTTCGTTCTCGTGGCCGCATTTTTCGCATTTCATCTTAATCTCACCCCTCCAAAAACAGAATTGGCAGTTTTTTAAATCACTTATTTGTTTCTGACGCTTCCAACTTGATTACTGATTGAGCATACAAATTGTTTACCCATTTATAGTTCAATTAATCTCAGCGTAAAATTAATTCAAATCAACTTCTGATTTTGGGCATAAAAAAAACGACCATCTCATGCCGTTTTTAAAAATTCTAAATGGTGCGAGAGACGGGAGTCGAACCCGTACGCCTTGCGACACACGCCTCTGAAACGTGCTTGTCTGCCAGTTCCAACACTCTCGCATAAATCATTTTGAACACCACTATAGAATACACGCTTTTATACAAATTGTCAAGTCATATTCAAAACTTTTTTGGTATTTTTATTTTACACCAGTCAATTGAGTCCTTTAATATAGAATAACAGCACCGACCCGATCTGAAGCGCAATAATTATCGGAATTCCCCAGACAAACAAAGCGTGCCTGGTTTTATGGTGAAAAACCCGCATCCCCAGCAATCCGCCAATAGAGCCGCCAATCACACATAAGCCCATCAGGGTTTTCTCCGGAATCCGCCAGACCGCTTTTTTTGAACGCCGTTTGTCCTGCCAAAACAGTCCAAAAGTAAGTAGATTAACAAGGATCAGATAACTTATTATATAGTTCATTTCTTATTTTTCCTTATTCGTAAAATGATTTTCCATTCAACTCAATATTTTCACCTAACACATACAAGGTTCTTTTACCAATCGGATGATCGGTTATGGTTGAGAAAAATATATTTATGCAAAACATTGGCATGTTTTCATCAATTAACAGTCGGTTTGAGATGTATTTATTGGGATAATCCATGGTCACTTCAATGCTTTTTTTTACCTCAAAACTATTAAAAATTCGATGCATGATGGCAATGTTTTTCTCGGCTTTTTTTTCAATCCCTGCAGTCAGGTAACGACCAGTAAGAAACAGCGAATCGATGCTGTAGCCCACCGGCATTGCATCCGAAAAATACATCCGTCTGATTTCAAGCGTCTTTAATTCCCGTCGCTCGCCTTTTAATTTTGTCATCGAAATCAGGATATCTTCAGTCTGGATGTCTGTTATTTCTTCATTGATGTTTCCCTCCAGGGAAAAATTGACTAAAAAAAGATCCTTCTCTCGCTCTTTGACAAACGTCCCGACGCGTTCAATCGAGACCAGATAGCCCTTGTTTACCAGCGTGGCCAGGCTTTTTCGGACCGTCACCCCACTGGTATTATATTTTTCAGCCAGCTCCTGATTGGTCGGTAATTTTTCATTGGGTTTAAGTGAACCACTTCTGATCTCAGACAGAATATCGTTGACAATTCGTTCGTATATTTTTACTTTCATTTAAGTCCTTCAATCTATTCCTGATAAGACGTTCCACGGACGCAGCACCATTCACGCTTAATAAACAGCTGACGAAAACCCATGGGTTCATTATCGTCTAATATTTTTTGGGTAATTTGCATCACTGGCGTTTCTTCCGGGATTTTTAGAATTTCTGCCACTTCCCGATCACAATTCATCGCCGTCACATTCATCCTGCCCTGCATTTGAAACAATTTGTTTTTCTGCGACAATATTTCACTGAAACTGGTATATTCAAAATTATCGTTCCAAACAGTAATTCCCGGAAAATAGGGAATGTACTGAATATCATAGGCAATCGGCTTTTCCTCATAAAGCAGTACCCAGCGGACATAAACAACCCGGGCGTTGGGGGCTACCCGCAGATGGTAAACCAAATCAATGGTCGGTTTGATAATTTCCGATCCCAACAGTTCGACCCGTTGGTAGGGTTTTTTTAAGAGCTGTTCGGTTTTTAATGAAATCAGGTATTTATCGTTACTTTTTTCAAGTACATAATTCCCTTTTCCCGGTATCGAATAAATATAGCCTTCATCAATTAACTTCGAAATGGCATTACGGATGGTGATGCGACTGACACCATATTCATCAGCCAGGGTATTTTCCGGCGGGATGGCGGAATTGATGGCATAAAAATTCTTCTGGATCTTGTATTTAATGCTATCGGCAATTTCTTCATATTTGTGATTAATGCGCTTCGCCCCCCTCCGTTATCCAAGTTTTGCATTGCTTGACCCCTTCATAGACATCATGAGCAAAGGCGTCCACTCCAGTGTATTCAATTGCCTGGCGATGGGTCGAGAGTCCCCCGACAATAATTTTAACCTGATCCCTGATTCCAGCAGCCACCAGAGCGTCATTCACGGCTTTGATATACCGGACCCCTTCGGCGAGAATTGAGCTGATGGCAATCACATCGGGCTTTAATTTGATGGTTTCTGCCAAAATTTCCTGGGCGGTAATGTTAATCCCCAGATCAATGACCTCAAAATTTGACATCAACGCAGCACTCTTAAAAATTGACTTGCCAATGTCATGCAGATCCCGCTCGATGGTGCACAGTAGAATCCGACCAATCGGTTCACCCGATCCCTCATTGATCAGCTTCAGACTCGGCAATTTTAACACTTCTTCAAAAATGATGCCCGCCATCATTAAATCGGTCACACCATACCGCCCCTCTTCAAAATAATGACCGATGTGATCCAGACCAAGCTGGATCGCTTCGACAATCTGGGCCTGGGATGCGCCCTCTCGAATCGCATAATTGACAAGTTTAAGCACTTTTTTTTCTTCAATTTTTTTCATGGCCTCGACAATACTCTCAAAAGTAGTTGTATTCATGGCATGATTAGTCGATATATTCATCTGGCAGGTAACCCCTTATTATTTTAATCTGTTCTTTAGTTGGTGCGGTAAATTGATAACTATCTAAACGTCTGATAATCTCATCGTCGGTCTCTTTTAGTACCGCTGCCTTTGTTTTCCCTTCCCCAAAACCATGGGGCCGATATTGCTTTCTGATTAATTTAAGGTTTCGTGAAGAGATGTAATTTCCGGTTGATCCCACCTTCAGGATTTCATCCATCATCGTTGTGACATCATTAATTTCCATTCCCTGGACAAAGTCTTTCAAACTTAAGAAAGCATATTCATCCAGAATATATTTATTGTAATTAATTGTTTTTAAAGCATCTTCCATCCCAAAGCTATGCATCAGACAATCGACCTCTGCCAGCAGAGTTGAGAGCAGATTGATCCCGCTTTCAAAACCACTTTGATAATCGAGGTATTTTGAGTCGGTAAATGTACCGCCGGCCCGAAATGGAATTTTGTAATATTCTGCCATCCCCTTCGCAGCCAGTGTAAACAATGCCGTTGCAGGACTCCCAACTAATGTTTCGGCCTTGAACGGATCCACTCCAAATAGCGGCAAACCATAAATAATTGGCAGACCGGGGCTTTGAATCTGAGCAAAGACAATTCCGGCAATAATTCCGGCGTTGGCCAGCAGAAAATTACCGCCGGGAGTGGGCGGCGCTGTTAAACCGCTTAATCCACTGCCGCAGGCAATCATCAGTGGTTGATTTTCCAGACAATGAACGGTAATCACTTCCGTTGTTGAATGCCCCATAATCATCGGCGCCGATACATTGACATTACCAAGCACGACCGGTTTATGGTCAATGCCACGGTAGCGTTTAACCATTGCAATGCAAGCGCAGGACTCTTCCTGACTACCGACAATTGAAAGGCAAGGTTTATCAGAGTATTTTAAAAGCATCGCCATCCGATAGGCGCTTCGCAAGTCCAGAGGAATATCGAAAGGTTCAATGGTATAGGGACTCGCCATTTTAATTAGCTGATTCTGCTGATTGAGTTTGGTAAAATTCACATAATCCCTTCGGGTTCCCAAAGCAATCACTTCATTTCGTGACACATAGGTTCCACCATAAGCTGGCAGCGTGCAAATTTCACCCTTTCCGACTACCACACGGCCGCTATTTGAATAGACAGGAAAGGCAGAAGGTACCAATTTGAGACTTTCTTCAACCAGCGGCGCATCAAGAAAAACCTGTTTACCATCAACTCTGGCCCCGGCTTTTCTGAAAATCTCCTGTGCTTCATTCGAAAAAACAGTAATCCCCATGGTTTTTAAAAGTTTCAGTGACTGTTCATGGATAAGATCACATTCTTTTTTCGAAATGCTAAGCGTTAATTTCATGATCACTGCCCCCTGCAATCCCATCAATTTTGATACATTTTAAGATTATATCACAATAACCCCGGTTTGTTTACCGTTTCATCATGATAATTTCAGGTCTCATTCTTAAACGCCTTAAAAATTGAAACACACATCATAATCAGAATAAAAACAAAGGGCAGGGCCATAATAATCGCCACATTGCGGATTGCTACTAACCCGCCGCTTAACAGCAGCACAATGGCCATGGATGAAAGCACGATCCCCCAGACAACCTTTATTTTACGATCCGGATTTAAATCACCGTTTCGCGAGAACATCGCCACCACAAAATTGGCCGAATCGGCTGAAGTCACGAAGAATGTTACAATTAACAAGGTTGCCAAAAACGAAATCGCCTGGCCGAACGGTAAATGTGATAAGGTGACAAATAATCCAACCGCCACATCGCCGGTAATGGCCTCGGCAATACTTAGCTTATCGATGATTTCAAAATGCAGGGCGGTTCCACCAAAAACGGTAAACCAGAGACAGCAAAAAAGCGCCGGAATGATAATCACACCCATAATAAACTCTTTGACGGTTCGCCCCTTTGAGATCCGGGCGATAAAAGTTCCCACAAACGGGCCCCAGGACATCCACCAGGCCCAATAAAAAATGGTCCAGTTACCCAGCCAGGGATCATCGCTAAATGGTGTTAAGGCCAGACTCATTGGCAGAATATTATGAAGATAAGCACTTAAGCTGACAAAAAAAGTATCAATGATAAAAACCGTTGGCCCAGTAAATAGCACAAAAATCATGATTAGCAGCGCAATCACGATGTTGGTGTTACTGAGTGTTTTTATCCCTTTATCCAGTCCTGTTATCGAAGAAATCAAAAACAGCACCGTAATGATGACAATAATGATAATCTGGACGGTGATCGTATTGGGGATGCCAAAAAGTGTTTTGAGACCGCCATTAACCTGCAATGCCCCCAACCCCAATGACGTTGCCACACCGATCACGGTTAAGACCAGCGCCAGCACATCAATCAGCTTGCCAGCAATTCCTTTGGTCTTTTCACCCAGCAGCGGCTCAAGGGTCGAGCTGATCAGACACGGCTGTTTTTTCTTGAAGGTGACATAAGCCAAAGCCAGACCAACGATGGCGTATATCGCCCAGGGGTGAAAACCCCAATGCAAAAAGGCATACTGAAATGCCTTGCTGGCCGACTCACTGGAGGCCGCCTCAATCCCCAGCGGTGGCTGTAAGTAATGATAAACCGGTTCGGCCACGCCCCAAAATACCAGACCAATGCCCATTCCGGCACTAAAAAGCATTGCAAACCAGGAAAAATTTGAATACTCCGGGCGGTCGTCTTCATCCCCCAACCGCAGTTTTCCGTATTTACTGAAAGCCAGCCCCAGACAAAAAATCAGAATCCCCAGCACCGAGACCAGATAGAACCACCCCAGATTATGAGTAATCACACCAAACAGGACATTTGTCACATTCAGTAATTCATCGGTAAAAACAAATCCAAAAAACAAAAAAACAACTAACAAAACAAGTGAAATATAAAGTACCATAGTGTCTTCCTCTTTCTTATTCATGCACCAGTAATGCCATCTATAAAGTATCAACCGATCAGGTACAATTTGCAACCATCGCTTTCCATTGCGATTTACCACCCATATAAGCTAAAAACTTTCTCCGTCGCGATGATCCGTGAGAAAGTTTTTAACCCGGGTTTTAGAAACATGATTAAATCATTATTTGACTGGTCCGATTTGCCCTTGTCGGTAGGCTTTGCTGTACTTTCGACAGTGCTTATCCTGACCAAGCAGGGCGTAGGTGGCAAAGATGGTACCCATCATATCACGGTTGAGCGGATCAATCACAGCGGAATCCATTCCGGCTTCCATGGCAAAGGCCATGCAGGTTTTGTTCAGCAATGATCGCACTGGTAAACCAAATGACATATTGCTGATCGCTCCGGTTACATGAATCGTCGGATATAATGCTTTGATTTGGCGGATTTCTTCAGCGAAATTAAGCATCGAGTTGTTTTCAGTTGACAAAGCCATTACGCAGGGATCAATATGGATCCGATCGGGCGTAATCCCATATTTTGCCGCTTTTTCAACCATGATTTTGGTGATTGCCACCTTTGTTTCGACATCGTTGGGAATGCCCTTGTTATCACAGGTTAAACCAACCACCTGCCAGCTGTTTCCTTCCAGAAGCGGCAGTAACACCTCGCATTTATCGCCTTCTTCTGAAATCGAATTGATCAGGCCAGGCTTGTTGGCGTATTTAAAAACGGCTTCAATCACCCGAGGATTGGGGCTGTCAAGACACAGTGGCGTATCGGTTGCGTTTTGAACAATATCCATCAGCCATTTCAACGTTTCTATTTCAAATTCCGGTGCGGTGCTGGCACAGACATCAATATAAGTCGCTCCCGCCTCGGTTTGTTTCACCGCCAGGGCGGCGATATAATCAGCATCTTTTTTTTCGATCGCTGCTTTGACGGATGGAATCGTGCCGTTTATTTTTTCTCCAATTATTATCATCTTTTATCTCCTTGAAATACAGATAAAAGACAGTCTTTGTTACTGCCTTCTATCTGTTATATTATCGTTTACTCAAATCATTTTTGAATGTCTGCTCATTTTCTGTTTGGTTGAGCTAATAAATTAAGCAACCCATTCCTGACAGATCTTGACACCTTCAGCGGCATTGGTGGTATATTGATCGGCCCCAACATGTTCACAGGCTTCTTTAGTAACCGGATTTCCGCCAATAATAATTTTGGCGTCAATTCCAGCTGCTTTCACCATTTCAACGGTTTCCTTCATGGCATCGATGGCCAGGGTCAAAACACCGCTCATTCCGATGATGCAGCCCTGATTTTCTTTGGCGGTCTTAACAAACAGTTCCGGCGCAACATCAATTCCCAGATCTATCACTTCAAAACCCGCTGCTTCTGACATGCTTTTGAAAATATTCTTACCGATATCATGTAAATCACCATGAACCGTACCAAGTATAATGGTCCCGGCAACTGTATCAGCGCCACTGCCCAGCACTGGTTTTAACAGATTGATAGACTCGGTTAATAGTTCACCGGCAAAAATCAGATCGCCAACAAAATAGTCGCCCTTTTCAAACAGTTCACCAACAATTGCCATACCTGCCTGACAGGCGGCAATGGCTTCCTGGGCTTCTGGTTCTGACGGACTCGCTTTAACAAACTCGTTGAGTAAATCC
Source organism: Acetobacterium sp. UBA5834 (assembly GCF_002435675.1). Classification (NCBI taxonomy): domain Bacteria; kingdom Bacillati; phylum Bacillota; class Clostridia; order Eubacteriales; family Eubacteriaceae; genus Acetobacterium; species Acetobacterium sp. UBA5834. The sequence goes on from NZ_DJGY01000060.1 coordinate 125,720, forward strand.
ATTACCAGTTCTTCTTCCAAATCTCCTACTGCTTGTGTTAATTCTTTTAAATCTAACATTTTTTTACCATTCCTTTTTTATTTTTTATTGACATGATGGTTGCAACCATCATGCCCTGGCCTGATTCTTTATCAATTATATTTGTTTTAGAATTTTTCGCTTTCCGGCAGATAACGGTTTAACAGTTCCTGTTGTTTTTTGGTCAGGTCTGGAGCCTGATAGCTTTCCAATCGTTCTTCGATAATTTTTGAAGCCCGCTGTCTGATATCGCCCACTTCTTCAAAAATAACGGCTGGATCACCAGCGGTTTTATTAAAAATCTGTGATAAGTGATGCTGATCGCGGTATTCTTTCGGGGTTCTTCCTGATAAATAATTACCCAGTGGGCCAGCCTTCTTGATTTCGTCAAAAACCTTACCGGCTTGTGTATCCGAGATTTTAATCCCTTTGTTTAGTCGCATCAAGATGCGATTGACCTCTTCATCGAGAACAAATTTTTCATAACTGCCGACGGCGTAGGATTGAAGAATCCCGGCATTATTCAGCGCAAAGTCTGATTTTCCCAGGTAAGTGGTCATCAATGTCGTCATTGATTCAACCCCAGCCTGATAATCGGGTTTGAGTGAATCCGAACCACTGACACCGGTTCTGACCGGTAGCCCATAGTAACGACCTAATGCCAATGTCGCCATTTGAATCAATTGTGCTTCCGGGGCACCAATGGCAATGGCGGTTTTACGCATGTCAGTCGGCGAAGACACGGTTCCGTAAATAACCCCGACGCCAGGATTAATCAATTGCGTTAAGACAATCCCAGCCAGAATGGTCGCATTATCCTGAATTACCGAACCCATCAGTGCTGCTGGAGCGGTCAGATTGGTCATCGAACAGGTGATAATGGTCACCGGCTGACCTTCTTCAACCAGACCCATGATGTTATCCAGCACCTCATAAGAATAGCCCAACGGCGAAAGGGCGCAGCAATTGGTTAACAATACCGGTCGATCCCAAATGTCATAGAATTCTTTGTACAGGTTGGCGATTTCTTTGGCCGCATCTTTCAAGCTCTGTTTTTTGACATTTAAACTGTTGGCAACATTACCATAGGTTGGTCGGTCTGAATATTTAAGACATAATGCCACCTGAGGGATATAGAAATTATCCTGGGATTTGTCTAAGTCCGGAGTATCATACGCTGAATTGTTGACAAAATCAGTCACATCACTGGTATGCATCAATTTAAGAAATTTAACCACATCCGGCAGTAATGCCGCTCTGTAAGTATCATCTTCAAATAAAAATTTTGAAGGACCGTAACAGCCAACTGTTTTCGGTTTAAAGCGCTCACCAATGTGTGTTTCACCAGCACTTGTGGTCACGGAAAATGATTTCGGTGCTGTCGCCAGAGCTTTGTTTAAAAGTTCTTCACTTATTTTTACAATATTCCCTTCGACGGTTGCACCATGTTTTTTAAAGATCGCCAGGGCCTCTTCGCTGGCAAAGGAAACACCGACTTCTTTTAAAACTTTTAAAGAATACTCATGCAGCAGTTCCACATCACTGGTGGAAACGTATTTTTCATAAAAGCGTCTGTTCATATACATTTGAAATAACCTCCGGTTTTTTTAATAAATACATGTATTTCGCAACTAAACTATAGCACAGCTTCGAAATTGTTGTCAATACTTATTTTGTAATCGAAATCACACCTGTGGATGATCTACATTATAAGAACTTCGAATAAATATTTCTGAATTACCTCAATTTTTTGGATATTTATTAAGATTTTCAGTTATTTTCCTTTCTTCAAAATAATTGTTGACCGTTTACAGTTATCGTGTTATACTCCATTGCATTAGACATGTGTTTCGCAATAATGTTTCAGGAGGATGAAATGAAAAATTTTGGATTTAGGAATGCAATGGTATTTTTAATACTAAGTGCTACAGTTGCTCTTGCCTATCAGTTACCCTTTTTACGCTTTACTTTTTACGATCAATTTGCCGCTGCGTATCAGCTTAGCAATACGCAAATTGGCGTTCTGGCCTCGGCCTTGAATTTAACCTACACCTTCTGCTATCCCATCGGTGGCTGGATGGCCGACCGCTTCTCCATGCGTTCAATGATTTCCACCACCCTGGCGGCTTATGCTGTGCTGACTTTCGCTTTTGCGATGACCACAAACTTTACGGCGCTGCTGATTATTCATTTTCTTTACGGGTTTTTCGGTATTGCCACCCTGTGGTCGGCCTACCTCAAAGGGATTAGAAATTTAGCGAACGAAGACAATCAGAGTAAAATGTTTGGAGGCAGCGAAGCTTTGCGCGGTGTTATTCAAACCCTGATGGGATTTGCCTTTCTGGCGATTGTCGGTTTAGCCGCTACCCCAGCCGCTGGAATGAAAGTTCTCTTTATATTTGGTGCCGGTGTTTGTGCCCTGTTTTTTGTTCTGGCCCTATTCTTTCTCCCCAAAACAGATATCAAACACGAAACCCAATCCGTCGTTAGTGAAACCAAATACAGTGTTATGGATGTCCTGAAAAACAAAGGCGTCTGGATCACAATTCTGGTCATTATGTTTGCCTATATTACCTGGGCCATTGGCAATGCCTATATGACGACCTATACGGTACAGGTGCTTAACATCTCAACAACAACAGCCAGTGCTATCGGTATCGTACGCAGTTACATCATTGTCTTGTTAGCTGGGGTAATTGGCGGCTTTTTTATGGATAAGTTCACGTACAAAGGCAAAGGCTTTATGATCGCTTTTGGTGCCATCGCCGCTGCTTTGGTTGCTCTGCTCTTTTCTGCCAAGGTGATTGCCATCAGCATCGTCCTGACTCTGGTGATCGCATTCATCGCAAATATTATGAAATCCACCTACTGGTCGATCATGGATCAGGCTGGTATCCCCGTTGGAATGACCGGAATGGCTACAGGTATTATCTCATTTATCGCTTTTATCCCGGATGTCTTCTACGGCCTGATTTGCGGTAAGTGGCTGGATGATGCCAAAGCTGCCGGTGATATTGCCACTGGCTTCAACCAGATTTTTATCTTACTGATCGTTTGTGCGATCCTCGGAATTGGTTCCTCGCTGTTACTGGTAAAACGAACCAACGATTTAAAAAACATGGAATCTGTGTCATCAGATTTAAAACCTGAAACTACACCTATATCGTAAAAAAATGCTCCAACTGGAAATATTCCGGTTGGAGCATTTTTAGGGCTTAAAACCCAATCTTTTAATATGATTATGTTTTTAAAAAACAGCATTTAAAAGCGCCTGATCGAGCAATGTCGGTCAAGCGCTTTTTGTTTATATTTTTAACCCATTAAACCCGGATAGAGCGGATATTTTTCGGTTAAAAAGGCGACCTTTTCCAGGGCCAGTTCCATGTCTTTTTTAATCAGTGCCGCTTCAATGGCATCGGCAACCACTTCCATGTCCGCTTCCACCAATCCCCGGGTGGTTACGGCAGGTGTTCCGACCCGGATGCCGCTGGTCACAAAAGGACTTTCCTTATCATAAGGAATGGCATTTTTATTGGCAGTGATGTTGACTTTTCCCAAGGTTTCATCGGCCTCTTTCCCGGTCAGGCCGACCTTGCTGACGTCTAACAGCATCAGGTGATTGTCGGTGCCACCGGAAACAATTCGAAAGCCCCGTTTTTCCAGCGCCGCCGCCAATACTTTAGCGTTCTTGACCACCTGTTCCTGATAGGCCTTAAACTCAGGTGTTGCGGCCTCTTTGAAAGCAATGGCCTTAGCGGCGATCATATGCTCCAGGGGACCGCCCTGGGTACCGGGAAAGACACCCTTATCGATCAGCTTGGCATATTCTTTTTTGCAGAGGATAATCCCCCCACGAGGACCCCGCAAGGTTTTATGGGTAGTGGTGGTAACAAAATCGGCATAAGGCACGGGACTTTGATGTTGTCCAGCCGCCACCAGACCGGCAATGTGAGCCATATCCACCATCAGATAACACCCAGCGGCCTTGGTCAGCTTTGAAATCCGTTCAAAGTCGATGGCGCGAGGGTATGAGCTGGCGCCAACTACTACCAATTTGGGCTGGTGTTCGTTGATCAGCTTCTCGATCTCATCATAATCGATGGTTTCGGTTTCCTGATTCACCCCATAAGAAATGAAATTGTAATATATTCCAGAAAGATTGGCCGGACTACCGTGGGTTAAATGACCGCCCTGATCCAGGCGCATCCCCAGAACCGTATCACCCGGTTGCAGAACTCCCATGTAAACTGCGGTATTGGCCTGGGCTCCAGAATGAGGTTGGACGTTGGCGTGTTCGGCACCAAATAAGGCCTTGGCCCGATCAATAGCGATCTGTTCAATGGTATCCACATGAACACAGCCACCGTAGAAACGGTGTCCCGGCGTACCTTCGGCGTATTTATTGGTTAAATGACTCCCCATGGCTAACATCACTGCGTCTGACACAAAGTTCTCAGAGGCGATCAGCTCTAAATGACTTTGCTGTCGATGCAATTCCTTTTTCATGAGTTCATAAATCTCAGGATCAGCAACTTTTACTTTTTCAAAATACATAATTTCCTCCATAAAACTCTTTCTAATAGTCATTTCGCCGATTTGAAAGCCTTTCAAGGGAAGCCGCAATACTTTTTAAATAGATCGATATTTCTTCAATTTTCACTTTGAAATAAAATACAAACATGATGCCTGACATCAAAAAAAAGATCAGTAATATCGGGATGATACTCCAGGCCACACCGGCCATACTATTTATAAATTGATTCATATCGTCCTCCACTAGGCCGCTGTCTTTCTATGAAAGACAGTTGTACGGCAATAACATTTACTATTGTAACATTAAATTCTGATAATGCAATACACATTCCATCATTTTTTGTGATTTGTTTTATGGTTTGGAAAATAAGGACCGCTTAGCAATCGTGGCCAATCCCGAAAGTCTTAACCATGATTCCAAAAGCTAACACTATATGTGCAGATGTTTTTCTGACTATTCTACCACTTCAATGGTATCCCCTGCTTTGATAACGCCACCTTCGAGGATAATGGTAAAGATACCTTCTCTTGGCATTACGCAATCGCCGACCTGTTGGGCGATTTCACATCCGGCATGGCATTCTTTGCCAATCTGGGTCACTTCCTGCAGGGTTTCGCCGATTCTTAGCTTTGTTCCCACCGGCAGTTCATAGACGCAGATGCCTTCAGTCGTAATGTTTTCAGCAAAATTACCGGCACATAGTCCCGCTGCGCCCATGGCGATCATCTTATCAATACTCTCCTGTCCCAACAAACTGACCTGACGATGCCATTTTCCGGCGTGGGCATCACCCTCCAGTCCAAAATCCTTTATAAAATTCCCGACCGAAATCGGTTTTTTCATGACACCTTTTGTTTCGCTAATATTAATTGCTATTACTTTTCCACTCATGTTTTTTCTCCTATTAAATTTTATTGATGGTTGGGATTTATAAACTCACCGGATTTGCCACCGGTTTTTTTAGCCAGATAAATCGCTTCAATGGTCATTTCTTTGTCGACTGCTTTGCACATGTCATAAATGGTCAGGGCAGCCACTGAAACCGCTGTTAGGGCTTCCATTTCCACCCCGGTCTGACCGGTGTTTTTAACCACGGCTTCGATTAGAATTCGGGAATTTGCCTCATCAATTTGAAAATTAATGTCACTGCCGGAAATAAATATATTATGACACATCGGGATCAGATCAGCCGTTCGTTTAACGCCCATAATTCCAGCAACCTGAGCCACTCCCAGAACATCGCCTTTTTTCATCTGGCCGTCGATGATTTTTTTAAGAGTTGCTTTTTTCATACTGATGGCTCCTCTGGCAACGGCCATTCGTTCAGAGCTTTTTTTCTCGCTGACATCCACCATTTTACTGCGGCCCGCCTCATTAAAATGAGTGAACTCGACGATCTCTTTATCCATTTCGTCCATATCATCCTCCAATTTCGTTCATATTTCTTAGTAACTGCTTTTCATGTTCATTAATATGATGCTTTTCCGGTTTTTTATTAATCGCCTGTAAGAGAATTTCTTTATAGGTCATTCCGGCTTGATGCAGCGCCACCAGGTCAATTTCGAAGTCTGAATGGAGGCAGGGTTTGATTTTACCATCGGTGGTCACCCTAATCCGGTTACATTCGCTGCAAAAATGCTTACTGATGGGATTAATCAGACCGACTCTCCCCTTGGCTCCAGGCAGCTGGTAATACTCTGCCGGTCCGGTTTTGTCCGGGATCAGTAGTGGTGTTAACGCTGGCACGCGCTTTAGCACCTCATCATTGGACAGGTATTTATTTTCTGCAAAACCGCTGGATTCACCCAGCGGCATCAGTTCAATAAACCGCACATAAACAGCTTCGTCCCGGGTATAATTGACAAAGCTTTCAATTTCATCATCATTAAACCCCTTGATCAGCACCGTGTTGATTTTAATGGGATGCATTCCCGCTGCCTTGGCGGCGGCAATCCCGGCAAAAACATCTTCCAGGTGCCCCCACCGGGTAATCTCATGAAATTTGACCGGATCAAAGGTGTCCAGACTGATATTCACCCGGTTTAAGCCTGCCGCTTTTAAATCTTTGGCGTATTTCGGCAAGAGAATCCCATTGGTGGTCATAGTGAGATCCTCAATCCCGGGAATCTCGCCAATTCTTCTGACCAAATCAACAATCCCATGGCGCACCAGCGGTTCTCCGCCAGTTAAGCGAATCTTATTAACCCCCAGGGACACCCCAGCTTTAATCAGATCCAGAATTTCTTCAAAGGACAAATTCTTCTGATGCGGATGTTTCTCAATTCCCTCCTCCGGCATGCAGTAAACACATCTTAAATTGCATAAATCGGTGATGGAAATACGCATGTAATTTATTTTTCTTCCATAATGATCCTTCATCTGTTTCCTGCTTTCTCCCCTGATGTCTAGGGTTTAACGATTTCTCCCGGCTGCTCCAGTTCATATCCCCCCAGCCGTTTTAGTGCTTCTCTGAATTGTTCTGATTTAAGTACCTTGATAAATATCTGCACCCGGGGATCGTCCAGATTTTCTTTTAAAATAACAAAATCATAGGCTTCATCACCAATCGGGATAAAATCCAGATCCATCATATTGGCGGCCGATAAAACCCCGATCCCGACATCGCAGGAACCGGACGCAACCGCCGAAGCCACCATCATATGGGTGTTCATTTCCCGGCTATAGCCCAAAATCTGATTGGCATCGAGCTGCTTTTGTTTTAATAAGTAATCCAACAATACCCGGGTACCTGAGCCCCGCTGCCGATTGACGAAACTGATATCCGGTCGGATCAGGTCGGTAATTCCCTGAATATTTTTGGGATTGCCTTTGGGTATAATCATCCCCTGGGTTCGTTTAACCCCTTTAATCAACACGACCCCCTCGTCAGCCAGATAACGCTTTAAATAGCAGAGATTATATATCCCGGTTTGTTCATCCAGCAAATGGATCGGGGCAATATGACACTCGCCTTTTTTGATTGCCATAATCCCACCCAGACTACCCACATGGGCCGAAGACAAGTTTACCAGTTCTTTGTTTTGATGAATGATATTGGCAACGATATCCATCAATACATCGTGACTGCCAATCGAAACCAGGGTATTTTCAATTTCTTCCCGGGGCCGCATCAGAATCAGCTCGACCTCTTCCCCGGCTTCATACCCTTCGACATTTTTGGGAATCTTCAAAATACCGTCAGCATTAACCAATGACATGGTCACCCCTGCGCCCCGATCCAGCGGCGTAGCCACAAAGCGCTGATTGACCCGACCACATTTCATCCGGACAAACTCCAGATACTTAAGCGATGACATCAGACGTTTTGAAAGCACTGCTTTGATGGTGACTCCCTCCGTCAGGATCTGATGGTTAAAGGCCAGAATTACCGGTTTAACAAAGCTTTCAAAGACAAAATAGGCAGAGACCGGATAGCCGGGAATCCCGATCACCGGTTTTCCCTGAATCATTCCCAAAACCACGGGTTTTCCCGGTTTAATGGCGACGCCGTGAACCACAACTTCACCCAGTTCTGCAATCAGCTTGCGGGTGTAGTCTTCGGTTCCGGCTGAGGAACCAGCGGAAATCAGCACCACATCATTTTCATCAACAGCTTTAATGATCGCCTTTTTGATCACCTCGTAGTCATCCTGTACTGTCGGGTAACGTCGGGCTTTGCCGCCATATTCTTTGACCAGCCCCGCAAACATATGGGTATTGGAATCAATTATTTTTCCTACCGCCATCGCTTCCCCGGCTTCCACCAGTTCGGTACCGGTGGGAATAATCCCCACCCGGGGTTTGTCCATCACTTCAATCTCCGTAATGCCGCCAGCCAGCAGGGCCCCCAGATCGATTGGGCGAACCCGGTGAAAAGCCGGGATAATCAACTCTCCGGCAACGATATCTTCACCAATTGGCCGGACATTCTGCCACAACGAAACCGGATTGTTGATGCTGACTTCATTATCACTTTTTATGATCACATCCTCAATCATCACCACCGCATTGTAGGGATCAGCAATTACATCTCCAGTATCGACAAAATTAAAATCGCTTCCTTTTATCAACGTCCGGGGATGACGTTCATCCACACCGACCATCGCCATGGCTTCCACGCAGATGCCATCCATGGCCGAGGCATTATAATAGGGCGATGAAATTTTCGCAAAAACAGGCTCTTTCGTCACCCAGCCCTGGGCTTCGATGACGGGTAGAACACGGCCTTTTTGATGCGCTTCGGCAAAGGATAATAAGGCCAGATACTTGGACACTGCCAGATTGAGATCTTCATTTTTTAAATATAAATTCCGTTCGTCTTTTTTTCCGGTATTTTCAGTATTCATTATTCCCTCCAGTTCAGATCTAAGTAGTCAGTCTACGAGCTTTTTAAAACAGGGTTACCAAAACCTGATCGCCAGTATTTTTTCCTTCTTCGTTTTCGGTAATTTCAATATAACCGTCAGAATACGCTAACAGCGTAATCATTCCCGATTTACCGTGAGTAGGCCGGACTTCGATGCCATTTTCAGTCTTTTTGATGGCCACGGTCTGGAAAGTTCGTCGGCCCGGGGCAGCATGAACATTTTCCGTAAGCACCCCCTGGACGGTCAGATCGTTTACACTATCCTGTCCATAATACAAGCGCATAAATTCCTGTAGTACGATCATCATCACCATAATAGCGGCGGCTGGCTGGCCCGGTAAACCGATTACCGGTTTTTGCGAAACGGTTCCCAAAATCGTCGGTTTTCCCGGTTTAACTGCCAGACCATGGAGTAGCACCTGTCCCAGCCCATCAATGACCTGAACGGTATAATCCTTTTCGCCCATCGAACTTCCACCAGAAAGGATCACCATCTCGCCGTTTTCGATGCCCTTTTGCACGGCTAAGCGAATCTCCTCACGGTCATCTCTGGCGTAGGCGGTTGAGATGACCTCGGCGCCCAAACGTGTTGCCACCGCTGCCAGCGCCGGGGTGTTAATGTCAATCACTTCCCCAGGTTTAGGTGTTTCACCAGGCCGAATGATTTCATCACCAGTGGAAATAATGCTGATCCGGGGACGCTTAAAAACCTCGATCTGCAAATAACCCAAAGCCGATAAAACGCCGATGTCCTGAGGTCTTAACTGATGGCCCCGGGAAAAAACCAGTTCCCCCTTTTTGATGTCATCACCAATTTGCATCATGTTTTCATTGGCACCGGCATTGGTGTAAATGGCCAGGTCTTTTTCTCCCAGTTTTTCAGTATACTCAATCATAATCATGGCTTCAGTACCGGCTGGTACCATCCCCCCAGTTGGAACATAGAAGGTTTCACCCTGGTTAAGGCGCTCGGCGGTTTCTTTGCCCATCTGGACTTCTCCGGCGATTCTTAAAAAGCCCGGTATGGCCTGGGACGCTCCTTGAACGTCGGTTAGTTTCACCGCATACCCATCAACCACGGACCGATCAAAGTGCGGAACATCGATAGTCGATACAAGATCAGCCGCCAGTATCCGCCCTAATCCATGGCTTAAATCAATGGTTTCATTCTCTAGCGCGATATCTATAAATGACTCATTGATAATTTTTTTCATCTCATCAATGGTTTTTACTTTTAATAACTCCATTTTTTTCTCCTTACCGACCATTTTTTTCATTCGGTGTCTGCTTTCTATTCTAACGGTTATTGTCAGAAAAAACAATATCAATTCAAGACTTTAATTTTTCGTTAAAAATTGTTATACTAAAATGAATAGTTTTTATTGGACTTAAGGAGGTGGCGCAATGTCACGTTATGAACGCAATTTTCCAGCTTTTTCCGAACAGGACTTTGAGCGCATTCAACGTGCCACAATTTGTATCGTCGGCTGTGGCGGTTTGGGGGGCTATATCATTGAGATGCTGGCCCGAGTCGGGATCGGTTCACTGATTTTGATTGATGGTGATGTCTTTGAAGATTCCAACCAGAACCGCCAGATTTTCTCAACCGAGAAAAATATTGGCACCCCCAAAGCTAAAGCGGCAGCAGCCCGGGTCAAGTTGATCAATAAAGAAGTGACGACCACCTATTATCACGATTTTCTCGACGAGGAAAACGGTTTTTCCTTGATTGGCGATGCCGATCTGGTGATGGATGCTCTGGATAATGTACCAGCCCGGCTGACCCTCCAGACCTTGTGTAAGGAAAAGAACATCCCCCTGATCCACGGTGCCATCGGCGGCTGGTTTGCCCAGATCACCACCGTTTTTCCGGAAGATGATACCCTGTCCCGACTCTATGACGGTGAAAAAGAATACGACTCCAAGGCTCTGGGCAACCCATCCTTTACTCCGGCTCTGGCAGCATCGCTACAGGTATCTGAAGCCTTGAAAGTCCTAACCGGCAAAGAAGAAATTTTGCGAAACAAACTGTTATATATCGATTTATTGGCCAATGACTTTTTTACATTTAATATTTAGGAGGAAAACATGTATCGAACTGGAATAATGACCTTAAGTGATCTGGGCTCGAAGGGCCAACGGGAAGACAAAAGCGGTCCGATGATTGAAACGATGCTGGCCGAAACCAAACTTTATGAGGTAGTCAAAACCATCATTCTTCCGGATGATCTGGACACCATTAAAGTTGCCCTGATAACCTGGGCCGATGAAGACCATCTGGATCTGATTCTGACTACCGGAGGCACCGGCTTTTCCGGACGGGACTGGACCCCGGAGGCCACCATTGCCGTCTGTGACCGGATGACTCCCGGCATCCCCGAAGCGATGCGTTATCACAGCCTGCAGATCACCCCCAAAGCAATGCTCAGCCGCAGTGCCGCCGGTATCCGCAAGCAAACCCTGATCATCAACCTCCCCGGCAGCCCCAAAGCCGTCAAAGAAAACCTTGAAGCCATTCTGCCAGCCCTGGATCACGGCCTGGAGATGCTCCAGAGCAGTGGCTCCGCCAATTGCGCCGAACCCATCAAGTAACCTAAAAAAAAGCGTATCTCCCCATCTGGTGAGATACGCTTTTTACTGTTTATTTCCTAAAGTTCCATACCGTTTAAGATATCACGCAATTGAACCAGCTCATCAGCAGTCAACGTGATGCCCTTACGCATTTTTTCGTGATCTGCATTCCAATCCCGGATATCATACTTGGGGTCCCGTTCATTCCAGCTAACCAAATTCAGCTCTTTCTGCCAACCACTGGGCAACTCGCTGAGAACACCGATTTCTTCTACAACTTTGAATGTTATTGCTGCCATCTTAACCTCACCTTATAATAATTCATCAAGTTTACCGCTAAACTCAATTTCTTTAAGCTCTGAAAAACCACCAACAAATGTCTCCCCTATAAAGACAAAAGGCACCGTATAATGATTGGTCTGATCCTGTAATTGGCGCCGGGTCTGCACATCATTGTAAATATCAATTTCGGTGTACTTCAAACCCTTATCATCCAGAAGTTGTTTGGCGGCTCGACAATAGGGACAGTGGGCCCAAGTATATAATTTAATTTCTTTCATTTTTCAGGTCACCTTCCTTTTTAAAAATTTCTATTCCTCTTGAATTTTATCATATTATTTCATTTTAACCCTTATTTCCCAAGTGTCAACAAATAATTCTTAAATAATTGTAGAATTATTCAGTCAATTATCGTATTATTAATCTATTAACAATAAAAGGAGATTATCATGCAAAATGTAACGATCGTGGATCATCCACTTGTCATGCACAAATTAACCCACCTGAGAAAGATGGAAACACCGTCCCGGGAGTTTCGGGAACTGGTGAAAGAACTATCCAGCCTGATGGCCTGGGAGGTTACCAAGAATTTTCCGCTTAAAGAAATCGAGATTGAAACACCCATCTGCAAAACAACCCAAAAAGTACTGGCCGAAAAAGATGTGGTCATTGTCCCTATTCTACGGGCAGGTTTGGGCATGGTGGAAGGTTTTACCAACATCATCCCCAAGGCCAAAATCGGTCACATTGGTCTGTACCGTGATCCCGAAACGCTCCAGGCGGTGGAATACTACAAGAAACTGCCTTCTGATATTGCCGAACGAGAAGCCATAATTGTCGACCCGATGCTGGCCACCGGGGTTTCGGTCATCCATACCATTCGCCTATTAAAAGAAGCCAACTGCCCCAATATCAAGGTGGTTCATATTCTGGCCTGCCCGGAAGGGATCAAAGCCGTCACCACCGCTTATCCTGATATCCCGATTTTTTGCGCTGCCATCGATGATCACTTAAACGACCACGCTTACATTGTACCTGGTTTAGGTGATGCCGGTGACCGCCTTTTCGGTACCAAGTAAATTTTAAAATCATTTTTCAGGCAATAAGAAATCACACCAAGGCTTTTACTAATTGTCAGGAATCCAAACCCTGGAGGTTACCATGCAACAGTCACGATACAACTTATTTACCGCCATCGCGCTGATTGTTGGCGTCGTTATCGGTTCTGGTATATTTTTTCGAAGCGATAATATTCTGGTCGCCACCGGCGGCAATGTGTTTTTAGGTATTCTGGTCTTCGTCATTGCAGCCATCAGCATTGTCTTTGGTTGTTTAACCATTGCTGAACTGGCAGCCCGAACCGATCGTCCCGGCGGCGTTCTTTCCTACGCCAAGGAATTTATCAGCCCCAGCATGGGTTCTGCCTATGGCTGGTTCCAGACCTTTATATATTTACCCACCATCACCGCTATTCTGGCCTGGGTTTCCGGCATTTATTTCTGCATTCTCTTTAATGTCGAACAGACTCTGGAAGTTCAGATTCTGGTGGGGATCTGCTGTTTTTTGGTGCTTTATGCCACCAATATTCTGTCAGCCAAAATTGGCGGTCATTTTCAAAGTGCCGCCATGGTCATCAAACTGATTCCGTTGGTTATCATCGGCTTTGCCGGTCTGATCTTTGGCGGTACCGCAGACCATTTCACCAGTACAGCCATCTCTGAAATCGGCTCTACCAGTTGGATTGCGGCTATTGCCCCGATTGCCTTTTCATTTGACGGCTGGATTATATCCACTTCAGTGGCCTATGAAATAAAAAACAGCAAACGAAATCTGCCCCTGGCCCTGGTCATCAGTCCGATGATTATTCTGGTGCTTTACATTATTTATTTTGTGGGCATTTCAAATCTGGTGGGGCCGACCGAAATAATGAACAGTGGCGATGCCCATCTGGACTATGCTGCCAATATGATTTTGGGTCCCAGTGGCGCCAAAATCCTGATGCTCTTTGTGTTCATCTCGGTACTGGGAACCCTCAATGGCTTGGTCATGGCAATGATCCGGATGCCTTATGCCTTGGGTCTGGATCAAATGATCCCTAAAGCCAAAGCAATGACGAAGATTTCGTCTCACTTTGATTTTCCGGTCAATTCAGCTTTTTTTGCCCTAATCATTGTTGGATTCTGGTTGATGGTTCATTATTTTGCTCAGAAATATAAGCTGTTTCCGAATTCCGATATTTCCGAAATCGCCGTTGTCGCCAGCTATCTGTTGTACCTGGGCCTCTACTATAAAGTTTTTTCACTGTGGCGAAAAAAAGAAATCAAAAGCCTGTTCCGGGGCCTGATCTGTCCTCTTCTGGCTGCCATTGGCTCGTTGATCATTTTCTCCGGAGGCATTCAGAATCCGTTGTTTGGCCTTTATTTTGCCATTTGCGCCATTGTTTTTGGGGCTGGATACAGCTATTACCATTTTGCCGTCTTAAAAAAACAACTAAAAAAATAATGTTTTTTTGATTATTTGTGTTAATTAAAAAAATTTGGGTAAATAAAGAATATAGCTTTTCTCCTCAAAGCATATTATATTAGAAGCGGAACACCCTCACCGGGGTGTTCCGCTTCTCTTTTTGATAAAATTTCGATTTTTTTATGCTGCCATGATTTGTCCTGATCAAACGTAGATGATATTCACTTCTTTATTGATGCTCCGCAGCATATCTATCAGTTTTTGGGTCACCCGCCATTTTGTCGTCAGTTCCTCCGGAAAATCCGGGTTCTGATGGGCCGGATTAATCGAATTCCCCATGATTAAATCAATGGTGGTACATTCGTTCATTAAAATATTTGCCAGCATCGATGCGCCGTTTTTTTCCTGAAATATTTCCCGACCACAACGATTATTCATATAATCTTCACAGATCCGCAAGGTTTCCTGAAGGGTCAATACCCCCTCTGTTACCAGATCGATCCCTTTAATGGTAGCGATCGGCGGCACCCGATCCGACATGGTCGAAAAATCAACCTTGACCTCTTCGCCGAATTCCCGGGCCACAATATTGGCAGCGGTTCCGCCACAGACAATCTTCTTGCCCCGGGCCCGCTCCAGCAGCCGTTTAATCTCGGCATCCTTCTCCTGATCCAGCGGTGGCCCCGAAAAAATGGTGATATATTTTCGTTCTTCCACCTTAATAACGGCCACCGTGGTATCATCTCCCGGTTCTTCGCCATAAAGGTTGTAGCAAGTATCCACCAGTGCCATCGAAATGTCCTTGGCCTTTTTGTTTTCATAGGAGCGTGCCAGAACGTAATCCGCCGCTTCTTCCCATTGCCAACCAAAGTTTAACAAATGGCCAATCCCGGCATGAATCACACCATCACTGAAAAAGGCCATAATATCGCCTTTTTCGATTTCCATTGAGGTTTCATAAACCGATTTTCCCTGGAATTCAATTTCTTTTCGTTCCAGTTCGATAATCTCCCCATCCCGGATAAACACCAGTGGCGGGTTATCAAATTCCAGAATATAAGCCATCCGGTTTCTAAATACCTGCACAATCGTAAAGGTCGAGTAAGCCATATGGCGAACGCTGCATTTGGGTAGGGTTGCTTCCAGGGTTTCGAGCACATCCATAATCCCCATTTTTTCTTCCAGCATGGTGGCCGCAATGGTAGAGGTCAGGGTTGCCAGAATATTGGCTTTGACGCCGCTGCCCATGCCATCAGCCAGCACCACTATGACACTTTCATCATTGATCCGAACTTCCACATTATCGCCGCAAAGCTCTTCATGAACCTTGTTGACACTATCGCTGGCAATATCCATAAATAACGCCATTAAACTTCAACCTCCCGACTGGTTACCACTTTCTGGAGCTTGGTCAGGGTCACCTTGGTTTCAGCCGTGGTTTCACCCAGTAAGCCAGCAATTTCGTGGGCAACCCGCATTTGTTTGTCGATAACCCGTTGGGCCATTTTCAGGGTTTCTTCCTGAATTTTTTGCATGTCCTGCTCCTGCTTTTCCTGGCGGGTGATGTCAATAAATATTCCCATATACAGCTCCTGCTCGGGAATATAGGTCAAGATTTCCATAAAGGTGCGGTTTTCTCTTTCGTAGTGACCTTTGCCGGTATAGGTATTGCCCCGGTCATGATTGAGTTTTCTAAAGGGATTGTAATCCAGAGCGTCGACAAAATTGTAACGCATCACATCTTCCTTTTTCATATTAAAGAGGCGTTCCGCCGCAGCATTGAACTCGATAATCCGAAATTTTTTATCCAGCACCGCAATGGCGTTGGGGGTGGTGGTGATAATCAAATTCGAAATGGCTTCGGTCTTACTGGTGATCAGTGGCAGACACATATCCAATTCCGCCATATTCCAATAAACCGCCCGGGCCTTATCCCGACAGGTTTCATAACCACAGGTTCCGCAATTCAGTTCGTCCCGTTCCGTAAATTTGGACATCTGGTTGAGGATTTTTTCCAGCTCTTCGGTCGGTACCTCGCCCAGATGATGAACGGGCCGTTTATGAAATGAACGCCTGGTATCAACCGCTGGAATATCGGTGGAGGGTTCCTTTTTACTGTTTAAATCAATATAGGTCTGCAGCATCTCCACCTTTTCATATTTAGACAGCGGACTGTGAATATTACCCGGGCCATTGACACAGCCCTCCTCACAGGCGTTCATTTCGATCCAGTATTTTTTATCCAGCTGGTGAATCTCATCGAGAAACTCCATACAGTCCTTGACTCCATCAATACGCAAAATTTTCCGGCTGCCATCAAGGTTTTCGACACTGTTTTTAGCCAATCCGCCAGTAATCGGATAAAGCCGTCCGGTGTTGGTACCAATGGCATTAAATTCTTCCATCGGCATTTTATTGGGGATGATGTTTTCTTTTTTAATCCAGCTGTCAATTTCATCAAAGGTTAAAACCCCATCAATGATGCCCCGGACATCCTTGTCGTGTACCTCCATTTTCTTAGCCAGGCAGGAGCCAGCATAGACAATTTTGGCATTGGGGTATTTTTCACGAAGAATCTTGCCATGGGCAATCATCGGCGAGACTTGACGACTCAGCGATGAGAGATACTGAGGATAGTAAATCTCAATAAGGTTTTTGATCGCCGCACAGGATGACGAAATAATAAATTTCTTATCACTGCGATACTCATCGGCATAGGCTTTAGCCACCACCTCAGCGCCAATCGAGGTCTCCTCGATAATCGTGAAGCCCAGCTCCCGAAGAATTCCCAGATACTGGCGGGGATGATCCAGATAATAAGCCGTCGGAAATACCGCCGACAGACTTAGTACCACCTGCTCGGTTTTTAGCCATTGCTTGATGGTATCGACATCACTATGAATTTCCTTGGCGTTATGGGGACAGGTAGCAATACAGACCCCACAGCCAATACACATCGACTGAATAATCTGGGCATGTTTGTCCTTAAGCTTGATGGCTTTTACCGGGCACTTGCGAATACATTTATAACAATTACGGCATTTATTTTTTGAAAAATTGATAATACTCAATTATTTTCCCCCCATAATTTTCTCGAAGACTTCTTCCACATTGTCAACAGACACAGCATAGATGATCTCATCACATTCCACAGCCACACCCTCGGTGCATTTTCCCATACAAAACGATCCCACCAGTTCAACCTCATCCCCCAGCCCCCGCTGATCAATGATCTGGTTCATCGCTTTCACCACCTTATACGATCCATTTACATGACAGGCACTGCCAACACATACTCTTATTGTCTTCATCACATTTTCCTTTATCAAAATTTCTAGCTCAATCTGATTGATTCATGGTATCATCAGATTTTTTGTCTGTCAACGGCTGGGCAAAAATGTCATGGTAAAAGACATTTTACAAAATGAGATCAAAATAAGGATAAAAAAACGTACAGTTTTTGATCAATTTTTCGCTACACGCAGCACTTTTGTGCGCTTTTTTTAAGGGTCATTCCCGTTGCTGTGAATAAATGATCGGTTCCTGGGTATTTACTAACGCAAAGACACAATTCCACTGCAGGCTTGACTCAAACTATCTGATTTGATATAATAAAATCAATTAAATACGGTTTCATAGTGAAAACAAACAATCCGAATTGATGAACCTACGGTTTTCTATGGTTTATCAATCGTTAGAGTCTCGTTAGAAATGACGATGCTTTCCAGTGTGTAGAGGATGGTTAACGCAGAATTTTCGATTGTTTTTTGAGCAATCGATTATTTTTTTTGGATTCACTTCTCTTTATTGTCGTCTTTAGAGTATCTGCTCTTTTGATAAAATATTTTAGGAGGAAAAAAATGAAAAAGAAATTGTCACTATTGGTTATTGTTTTGTTTGTTTGCACCATTGCCCTCAGTACGCTGGGCTGTACTCCGGCAAAAAAAGACTTAGAGCCCGGCTCCAATGGAGAAATCATTCTGGCCACCACCACCAGCACCCAGGACAGCGGTTTGCTGGAAGAAATTCTGCCCGATTTTGAGGCCCAAACCGGAATTGCCGTCAAGGTTGTCGCCGTGGGCACCGGTAAAGCCATGGAAATGGGGAAAGCTGGTGAGGCTGATGTCCTTTTAGTACATGCCATCACCCAGGAGGAACAATTTATCAAAGACGGTTATGGGGTTGAACGTTTTGCCGTTATGCATAATGACTTTGTGGTGCTGGGACCAAAAGAAGACCCGGCCAAGGTCAAAACGACAGCTGCTGATAATGCAGTTAAAGCCTTTACCGCCATTGCCGCCGTGCCCGCAACCTTTGTCTCCCGGGATGATAAATCCGGCACCAATACCAAAGAACTGGAAATCTGGAAAGCTGCCAATATTACTCCAGCTGGTGACTGGTACATAAAAACCGGCACCGGGATGGGCGAAACCCTGACCGTCACCAATGAAAAACTGGGCTACACTCTGGCAGACCGGGCCACTTACGCCAACATGAAAGACACCATGGCTAATCTGGAAATCGTCTGCGAAGGTGATGAAATGCTTAATAACCCATATGGGGTTATTGCCGTCTCGCCAAGTATTAATGACCAGATCAATGCCGAAGGTGCCCAGGCGTTTGTGGATTGGATCGTATCTCCTGAAACTCAGGAACTGATCGCATCCTATAAAGTCAATGGCGATCAACTATTTGTTCCGGACGCTGTTAAAAAATAACAATCAATTGAGATCCTGGGAGATGTCATCTTCCAGGATCTCATTATGGAGAAATCAATGGACTACATACTCAATGGTTTTGTTGAAGCCTTTCGGCTGATTTTTTCCTTTGACCCTGAAATCATTCAAATTGTTCTCTTATCGCTTTTCGTCTCTTTTTCATCGACCCTTTACGGAACCTTGATTGGGGTGCCCCTTGGCATCATTCTGGGAATCAATAATTTTCGAGGCAAAAAAGTGGTATCCCGGTTGCTGTATACCTTTATGTCGTTTCCACCGGTTATCATCGGTTTGTTTACCGCCCTCTTTTTGGCCCGTTCGGGACCCTTCGGCCAGTTTCAGCTGATGTACACCCCTACCGCCATGATCATTGCCCAAACCATTCTGGTGACGCCGGTTATTATGGGCATCGTCTTTAACCATGCCAGCACCAGCGGCTACGAGGTGGTGCAAACCGGTAAAACATTGGGAGCCCAGGGACTTAATATCCTGATATTGCTGGTTCTGGAGCTAAAAGGGGTCATTATGATTGCCCTGGTAACCGGTTTTGGTCGGGCCATTTCGGAAGTTGGTGCCGTTATGATTGTTGGCGGCAATATCCGGGGCTTCACCCGGGTGATGACCACCTTTATCGCCATGAATAACAACATGGGCCAATACAGTGTTTCCATTGCCATGGGTCTGATTCTGATGACCATCTCGTTTATCACCAATTCTGTTTTATATCACTTTATCATGGGAGATCAGAATGAATATCAAGACTAGCCATATTGTTAAGACCTATAAACAAAAAAAAGTGCTTCATCTGGATGGCCAATATGGTGAGCTGTTTTTTGAGTCCGGCCAAATTCATGGTATTATTGGCCCCAACGGTTCCGGAAAAACGACCCTGATGAAAATAATGGCTGGCCTGATCA
Source organism: Acetobacterium sp. UBA5834 (assembly GCF_002435675.1). Taxonomy (NCBI): domain Bacteria; kingdom Bacillati; phylum Bacillota; class Clostridia; order Eubacteriales; family Eubacteriaceae; genus Acetobacterium; species Acetobacterium sp. UBA5834. Next base: position 145,586 of record NZ_DJGY01000060.1, read on the forward strand.
CCCCCTCCTCTGGTACGGTGCGCTATAATGATCATCCCTTATGTCAGGATATTTTTTCCCAAATGACCTACTCCACCCATACCCCTACGCTTTTTTCGCGATCCGTCTATGAAAATATTGCCTACCCGTTAAAAATCCGCAACTATGAAAAAGACCGGCTCCATCAGACCGTGTCGCAATTGCTGGAAGAATTTGATATCAGTGAAATCAAAAATCAGAATGCCCGCCGCCTTTCCGGTGGCGAATCCCAAAAAACCGCATTGGCCCGGGCCCTGTCTTTTTCACCGCAGGTACTTTTTTTAGACGAACCGACTGCCAATATCGATCCCAAAAGCATCCAGCTCATTGAAGCCGCCCTTAAAAAACGAAATCGAGACCAGGGCCTGACCATTATCATCATCACCCATAATCTCAGCCAGGCCTTCCGGATCTGTACCCATTTGACTTTTCTCGATCAGGGCGCCTGTCTGTTTTCCGACACCCCGGAAAAAATCATGGCTTCCACCCACCCAACCATCGATGAATTTATCTCATTCAATCGATTTTAAGGTTTTATTTTCATAACTAAAGGCATATTAAACTTAAATTTCTTTTTATTCCTGTTTTTTATCTGAGCTGACGTGAAATTTTGATTGCAAAAACAGGGATCTTATAGGTATAATTATTACTTAGTCCTGACTTTATAACAGGTCATTATATTGGGAGGAAAGCCATGAGATATGTACCAACATTTTGCCTGCGTGAAGGAATGATGTTAGGAAATAATCTTTGGGGTGAACGGGGTGAGCTGATACTTGCCAAAGATACGGTTCTGACTGAAGATTATATCGAACGAATAAAAAAACTGAATTATAATGGCATCTATGTTGAAGACGATCTGACCAAAGACATTCAAATCATCAATATCATCAATGACCGGGTTCGCGCTGAAACCGTAAAATGTGTAAAAGACGTCTTTATTACCACCGAAAGTAAAGGTTCTTTGAAAAAGAATACCTTTAATGATATGCAAAAGCAGATTGAGTCCATTGTTGATGAGATTCTTCAAAACAGCCACATGGTTATCAACATGGTGGATTTGAAGGTTTTTGATGACTATACTTATTTCCATTCAGTGAATGTCGCTGTCCTTTCCATCGTTCTGGGAACCGCCCTGGGCTTACGCCGGGAACAATTATGCGATCTGGGTATCGGTGCAATTCTGCACGATATCGGCAAGGTTTTTGTCAAGAAAGATATTCTCTGTAAAGCCGGGGTACTTTCTGATGACGAATCCTGTGAAATGCAAAACCATTCCACCCTGGGTTATGATTATATCAAAAAAGTATCAAATATCAATTTGTCCGCCCGAATCGGGATTCTCGACCACCATGAAAAATTCGGTGGCGGTGGCTATCCCAATGACTTAAAAGAAGAGAAAATTTCGCTCTTTGGAAGGATCATCGCCATTGCCGATGTCTATGATGCCATGACCTCCGACCGCCCCTACCGTAAGGCCATCATTCCCTCGGAAGTCATCGAATACATTATGGGTGCCTCCCATACCCTTTTCGATCCGGATCTGGTTGATGTCTTTATCCGCAAGATTGCCCCCTATCCCATTGGCACCTGTGTGGAACTGAGTAACCGGTTGACTGGAATTATCATTGAGAATTATGAGAACTTTTCGATGCGACCCAAGGTTCGGATCTTTAAGAAAGACGGCGAAGATGTGACCCCTTTCGAACTCGATCTCAGTAACCGGGCCTTCCTGAATATTACCATTACCAGCATTCTATAGCTGTACCCAAACTGCACAACACCAACAGAGTCATGTTTCTGGCAACGGAGCATGACTCTGTTTTTTTCATTTAAAAATCCCGGTTGCCAATTCTAATTTCATTGCTATCCGCTTGATTACATGTTAGAATAAATTATTGTAATAGTGCTTATCCATAAGCAATGAATCGCTTAATCAACCCTGGGGAAAGCCTGGGGATTTTTTTGCTTAAATAGATGGTTTCGATACCACGGAGGATTTATGAATTGAAAAAAAATACCGAAAAGATTATACAAGTTAATAACCTGGTTAAACACTATGGGGATAAAACCATCATTGATGAAATTAATTTTTCCATCCGCCCCAATGAATTTCTGACCATCCTCGGCCCCAGCGGCTGTGGTAAAACCACCCTGCTGCGAATGATTGGGGGATTTGAAACCCCGGACTCTGGAGACATTCTTTTTGAAGGACGAACCCTGCTCAATATCCCGGCCAATAAACGGCCGATTAATACGGTTTTTCAGAAATATGCCCTGTTCCCCCATTTAAATGTCTATGACAACGTTGCCTTTGGACTAAAAATTCAAAAGAAATCCAAAGACGAAATCGATCGGCTGGTTCAAGAAATGCTGCGAATGGTTAATCTTCAGGGCCATGAACAACGGGATGTCAATTCCCTAAGTGGTGGTGAGCAACAACGGGTCGCCATTGCCCGGGCGCTGGTCAATCATCCCCAGGTGCTGCTGCTGGACGAGCCCCTGGGAGCCCTGGATCTCAAGCTGCGCAAAAATATGCAACTGGAGCTGAAAAATCTTCAGAAAAAAACCGGGATCACCTTTATTTACGTCACCCACGATCAGGAAGAAGCAATGACCATGTCCGATACCATCATCATTATGAACCGCGGCCGGATTCAGCAGATCGGCTCACCGGTGGACATATACAATGAACCCCGAAACGCCTTCGCCGCTGATTTTATTGGCGAAAGCAATATTCTCGAGGCAGTAATGCTTAAAGACTGTCTGGTTAAACTTCAGGAAGTGGCCATTCCCTGTGTCGATAAAGGCTTTGAGGAAAATGAAGCCGTGCTCACCGTCATCCGTCCGGAAGATATCGAAATTCTCCCCCCTGGCGTTGGCTTTCTTGATGGTTTCATTGAAACGGTGACCTTTTTGGGGATGCACTATGAAATTGTCCTGACCTGTCAGGGCATCAACTGGCTGATTCACACCACCCGGGAATTTTTCGCCGGAGACCCAATTAGCATCCAGGTTGACCCCAATAATATTCACATCATGAAAAAGGACAACGACCATGAAATCATTTAAGGAATACATCGCCTATCCCTATGGTCTGTGGATGCTGATTTTTATTGCGGTTCCGCTGTTGGTGGTGATCTGGTTCAGCTTTTTATCCAACCCGGATTTTAAGGCCGGGATCTACACCTTTACTTTGGAAAACTATCAGCAGTTTATGGATCCAGTGTATCTGGAATTATTATACCGCTCGTTTTTATATGCCGTCATTGCTACCCTGATCTGTTTTCTGATTGCCTATCCCCTGGGGACCCTGATCGTTTCGCTACCCGGTCATCGCCAAAATATGATGATTGTGTTGATGATCATTCCCATGTGGGTCAATTTTTTGCTGCGTACCTACGCTTGGATGGTACTGCTCAGCGGCAGCGGTTTGATCTCCCAATTTTTCGGCCTGCTGGGCTTCCGGGATGTCAGTCTGCTGTACACCCAATCAGCGGTGATTCTAGGGATGGTTTATAACTTCTTTCCTTATATGCTATTACCGATTTATACTTCCTTAAAAAAAATCGACCCGGATTTGTTACGGGCCGCCACCGATCTGGGGGCCAACCACTTCCAGATGTTTATGAAAATCAAATTACCGCTGAGTCTGCCTGGGATCGTTTCCGGCTGTATGATGGTCTTTATGCCAGCGGTCAGCACCTTTGTCATTTCCAACTTGTTGGGCGGCGGTAAATACATGCTGATTGGTAATCTCATTGAACAGCAGTTTTTAACCCTGAACAACTGGAACTTCGGCTCAGCAATATCAATGGTTCTGATGACGATAATCTTTCTGGTTCTCGGTATTGCCCGTTTAATTACCGGGAAAGAACTTGACACTGGAGGGCAGCTGCTATGAAAAGATTCTTTAAAAACCTGGCCTTTGGTCTGATCCTGCTGTTTTTATACGCCCCGATTCTAGTGCTGATTATTTATTCCTTCAACGATTCAAAAATCATGGGGCCCTGGGCTGGCTTTACCCTGAAATGGTATGTAATGCTTTTTCAGGATCGCTACATCCTCCAGGCCTTATATTATACCCTGATCATTGCCGTAGTAGCCACCACTGTTTCCACCCTTGTGGGAACAGTCTCAGCTCTGGGCATTTACCGGATGCGTTCTAAACTGAAACGCCCCTACCTGTTGCTCAATAACATTCCGGTGCTGGTACCGGATATTGTCATGGGGATCACCCTGATGTCGCTGTTTATTTTTATTGGCATGAAAATGGGCCTTACCACCATCATTATTGCCCACATCACCTTTTGTATTCCCTATGTGATCCTGGCGGTGCTGCCCCGGTTTAACCGGCTGCCGGAAAATATTTTCGAGGCCGCCCTGGATCTCGGTGCAACGCCTCGACAGGCTTTCTGGAAGGTACTGTTCCCGGAAATTCTACCCGGTGTGACCTCCGGCGCCCTGATCGCCTTTACCCTATCCATCGATGATTTCGTCATCAGTTTTTTTACCGCCGGCAACGGGGTCAGTAACCTGTCCATCACCATCTACTCCATGGCCAAGGCTGGCATCAACCCCAAAATCAATGCCTTGTCAACCATTATGTTCGGATGTATCATGGTCTTGTTAGTCCTAATCAACATCCGCAGTGAAAAAGGGATTAAAAATATTCAATAAAGCTTATGAGGAGAAAAGAATGAAAAAAATCGTATTAATTTTTGTCTTACTGTGTCTGCCCTTTCTGGCTGGTGGCTGCGGGTCTGATGATCGGGCCGAGCTGACGGTTTATAACTGGGGTGACTATATGGATCCGGAGGTGATCGCTCAGTTTGAAGAAGAATACAATTGCCGGGTCAATTATGAAACCTTTACCTCCAATGAAGACATGTATGTCAAGGTCAAAAACTCATCTGACACCTACGATGTCCTGGTGCCTTCTGATTATATGATTGAACGGTTGATCCAGGAAGAAATGCTCCGACCGATCACAAAAGACAATATCCCTAATCTGGCCAATATCGATGCTTCGGCCCAGAATCTGGCCTTTGACCCCGGCAATCAATACTCGGTACCTTATTTTTACGGGGTTCTGGGAATTGTTTATAACACGGCGCAAGTCACCGACCCGGTGGACAGCTGGAATCTGCTCTGGAACGACAAGTACGCTTCCAAAATTCTAATGTACGACAGCATCCGCGACAGTATGGGCGTCTCGTTGAAGCGATTGGGTTTCTCCATGAATGAAACCAGTGAAGCCAATATCAATGCCGCCCGGGATGCCCTGATTGCCCAGAAACCGCTGGTGATGGCTTATGTCACCGATAATGTCAAGAGCTTAATGGCCAGCGGTGATGCCGCCATGGCAGTGGTTTACTCCGGCGATGCGGCGATTATCATGAGTGAGACCGACAGTCTTGATTTTGCGGTTCCCAAGGAAGGTTCCAATGCCTTCTACGATAATTTTGTTATTCCCAAAAATGCCAAAAACCCGGAATTAGCCGAACAATTCATCAATTTTATGCTGACTCCGGAAATTGCCGCCAAAAATATTGAATATGTCGGTTACTCCTCACCCAACGCTCCGGCCCTGGCCCTACTGAATGCCAGCTGGTCTGAAAATGCCGGTTTTAACATCAGCAAAGAAGATCTGGCCCGCAGCGAAATCTTTAAAGATCTCCCCAATGATGTGATGGAGATTTACAACCGGGCCTGGACCGAGATAAACGTATCCAAATAATATAAAACAAAAGAACAACCTTTCCGGAGATTATTTTTCCGGGAGGGTTGTTCTTTTCTTGTGTTATTACGTTTTCACCCTTATTATTTCAATCGCTCATATGCCTTACCCACGGTGAGTCCCTGAAATACCGTGGTAAACAGCACAATGGCATAGGTGGCAATCAGAAAAATGCTGTAGGTATCCGCCGCCAGCGAAGTCCCCGTACCCATGACCAGTGCCAGACAAAGCCCTCCTTTTAAGCCAGCCCAGGTGAAAAATACCGTAAAACTGAATTTTGACATTTTTAATGGTAGATTTTTTACAAAGACCACATTTCCGAATACACCAGCGGTTCGGGCGATAGTATTGATTAATATTGAACCAATCAGAATGATCAAAATCCCCAGATTGGAGAATCCTTCGAGATTGCGGATATCCACAAACAAAAGCCCTACCAGTAAAAACAGAACCCCATTTAACAGGTTATCGATCACTCCCCAGAAATCATAAAACAGGTCATGGATTTCCTGGATTTCCTCATCCATCCCCCGTTTTTGCAAGCGGGCAATTCCGGTAGCGTAAAAGAGTCCGCAGATGACGGCCGCGATCGGCCCGGAAAAACCGAGATATTCGCAGATCAGATAAGCCGACATCACCGTTAGAATACTGGTAAAGATTTTAATATATCGGTTTTTGGTCTGTTTAAAGACCACTGACAACAACAGTGCAACGATCAGTCCAACCGCCACCGCCCCTAGAATATCGGCAAACAGCCCCCAGACAAAGCTGACCAGGGTCAGTTCGGTGCCGGTTTGTTCAAGAATACTCATCAGGGTGGCAAAAATTGCCACCGCTACCCCATCGTTAAACAGTGACTCGCCTTCAATAATCAAAGACAATCGGTGGGGCAGGCCCACCTTGCTGAGGATGCTCATGGCTGAAATGGGATCTGATGGCGACACAATCGATCCCAGAATCAAGGCCTCCAGAAAACTCATGTTTAGCTGAAATAAATAGGCCAATCCGTAAAAAAGACTGCCATAAATAAGAATTGATACCATCGTTCCAATGATTGCCATTCTACCAATTAAAAACTTATCCTCATCAAAGTCATTGAATTTAATCCGGGAGGCGCCGCTAAAAAGCATGAAACATAGAACCCCGTGAATCAGAAAATCATTGAAATTGAACTGCTTAACCAGATCCAGCAATTCTTCCGGCAATGTCAAGGCATGCAGCTGTTGAAGCAGGATCAGAATCAGACAAAAACCGAATCCAAAAACGACCAATCCAATTTCATAGGGTAGTTTGATTGTTTTTTCATTGATAAAGCTAAAGACCACCACCAAAAAAAGCACCACCGTAAATAGAATCAGCAGTTCATTAAAATTATACATCGATCTGTTATCCGTTAAACGCCTAAAATTTGTCGCTTCTTGGCCTCAAACTCCTGTTGCGTTAGGATTCCCTGATCACGAAGCTGACCCAGCTTGGCTAATTGAGCCAGTTGTTCGTCAAAATCCACATCCTGCTGGTAGCTTTGCTGCTGAGAAACCTGCTGCTGTTGATAGGCTTGTTGCTGTTGCTGAGCATAAGCCTGCTGATCTTTTTGGGCAAACCGCTGGGCCTGGCGACGACTGACATTATTTGATACGGCTGTGGCCGTTCCAGCCACAACGGCAGTTCTGGCTACTCCTCTTAATAATCCGGCCATTTAATTTTCCTCCTCTTCATCCAATTCGGCGGCGGCATCCGGATGGATTCGCCCTTCTGAAACCAGTTTTCCATTAGCATTAATCAGGGCCCGTTTAAGATCCTTTGCCCATAATTGTTCAATGATCAATAACCCGGCGGCGTTGTTGGGTGCCAGTACCTCACCAACTTCTTCGGTATCTTCCATGGAAATCAACCCCGCTTTTTCCCGGTGCAGAGCAGCAATGGATTGGGCCAGTTCACCATCCAGATTATTCAGTTCCAACGACACCACATTGCCGTTCTCATCTTTGAGAATCACCGCCAGATCAAGCACGTTGATTATTTTCTTGCTGACCGCATCGGTTAGGGCACTCAGCACCTCTCCTTTAAACTGGTTCCCTTCAAACTCCAGGACAATGTAATCAATTGGACCACGCATCTGTTTCTCCCTTCTGTATATCGTGATGATATACGACCCATGTTTAGATTTTGAATTCTTGTGTACTATTCGTTGTTTATTTACCCAAAATATTTTTAATTCAACAATTTAAAATATTTGTTTAGACATTTAAAATTGGGGAATCAATAAAAGAGAACTTATATCAGTTCACAGAAATTATTCTTACTAGGAGGTTTGAAAATGGAAAATGTTGTCGGTAATGTAACGAAAGGCCACAAAGGTCTGGGGATCGCCGCTTCAATTATTATGGTTTTACTGGGGATTGGGGTCTTTGTTGCACCGCAATTCTTTGTCAACATGATGATCTGGATCTTCGTTATTGGGTTAATGATTTATGGTGTTTTTATGATTTATGACTATGCCAAAAGTGAAATTAAAAATGGCTGGAGCCTGACTTCCGGAATCATGGCCGTAATTCTTGGTTTTCTGCTTATCTTTGCACCGGCTTTGGCCCGAGCTGAAACCTTCGGCTTTATGTTAGCTTTTATGACCTTGTTTACGGGCATCAATCAGATCACCGCTTCATCAGTGATGAAAAAACAGGGCGGTACTGGTACTGGCTGGCTGCTGGCAGCTGGGATTATCAACACCATTCTTGGCTTCTTCTTCCTCTTTAATCCCTACGTCATGCTTTTTGCCTTCTCAATCATTGCCGGTATTTATTTAATCGTCGGTGGAATTGCCCTATTTGCCTCCACCATGTCAAGCCATCCTGCAGAGCAATAAGTATTGTATCCAAAAACTGTTACTTTTTTGTATACGCTTTAAAAAAGATCTGAGCTCAGCGCCCAGATCTTTTTTTATTCTGTTTGATCAAGTCCCAAAAATCCCGGAACCGGAATGGCGCTACCAATCACAGCGCCAATCACCAGTGGAATAATCGCACTCAGGGGAAACATAATCAGCAATAATAAAATTACCGCCAATGGTTTTCGAAGGATTGCTCCGGTGAGACCAGAAGCAACCACAGCCACACAAAAAATGGGATCGATGGGTAGTAAAATCGCAAACGCATAGCCAATTGCTGCCCCGGAAAAAATTACCGGGAAAATATGGCCACCCCGCCAGCCCAGTTCCAAACAGATATTGGTGATCAGCAGTTTGACAATGGCAGTTACAAAGAGTAGCCCGACACCAATGCTTTCCCAGCCCGTCATCAGTCCCGTCATCTGGTGTTCTCCGGAAAACATGGTGTAGGGTAAAAATATCCCCACCCCGCCGAGAATCACACCGGCTACCACCGCTTTTACCACCACTTTATCTTTAAGCGGATGAATGGCTTTTTTGACAATGCTCTTAAAGATGAAATAAAGCATCCCCAACAGACTCCCTGCCAGAGCCAGGGGAATCACCAGTGTCCATTCATTGGTTCCCAGGGTTTTTATCTCCGGAAAATTTCCCAGACCCGGTCCGCCACCGATTGCATGGGACAATAACCGATATGCCCCCAGCCCACCAAGAATTCCCACAAAATACAATAAGATCTTGGTATTTTTTGGTATTTTTTTTACACTGCCGTCATCCTCAATCTGATTGACAAACCCAAATAAGGTTGAATTAAAAATGACGCCAATGGTGGCTGCCATCCCAATTTCGGCGATTTCATCCACTTCTGCCAGGGCAAATTTCAATTTGTCGGAAAACCAGAAGCATAAGCCCACAATAATCCCGGAAAGCCCGGCTTCCGGTCCCAGACTGCCACCGAAAACTAGAGGCAGTAGTGCCGCCATCCCAACAATATGGAGATTATTATAGGGAACCTTTTCTCCGCTTTTTACCTCCGCCATGATTTCCGAAAGTTCTCTGGGATAGGGGCCAAAGCGTTTTTCCCATAAGCCGACCAGCACCCCTCCCAGCGCACAAACCACCAACGGATAAGCAGTTAAATTTAGATTTTCCGGGATAACATGCCAGATAATTTCAATGCCATGATTTAATAAAAAGAGAATCAGCCAGGTGATCCCCCCAATGATTCCGCCTAAAAAACCTACAACCAGAATCATCACCAGGTTCTTTTTCAGCTCAAGCCACACGTTTCACCTCCTGATGCGTTCACGTCACAAAGCGCCCGCTTGTTACCCGTCGCCAATGACGTTATTAAAGTCATTATACCCTAATTTTACCCAAACTCGCAATCGCATCCATCGCGTTTTAAAATTAGAAGCACCACGGCTACAGCCGTTCGGTGCTGAATTGTACTCGATTCTTGCTAAATTCTTTGGCCTTGTATATGGCACTATCCGAATAGTTCAGCAGTTCTGCCGTGGTGATTCCATCCCGGGGGTAAAGTGCTATCCCGAAGCTGGCACTGATATTTAATTGCATATTCTCAATGACAAAGGTCTCCAGCAGTGCCGTGCGAATTTTCTCAACATACTCTAAAATTTCTATTTCCGTGAGATCACGTTGAATAATCAGCGTAAATTCATCGCCACCCAGACGTCCCAGCATGTCCTCCTGAAAAATAATCTTCTTTATTTTATCGGCAATGGCTTTTAGCAGCAAGTCCCCAATATAATGGCCTTTATAATCATTAATTTTTTTAAAATTATCCAGATCGATAAACACCACAGCAAACTGTGCCGCTTCTTCCTGATAGCGGTCAACCAGGGCATCAAGCTTACCAATCAGCATCTCACGGTTTGGCAGTCCGGTTAAAACATCGGTAAAGGCCAGATAATCAAGCCGCACCTCCCGCTGCTTCATCTTGCGGTTCAGTTCCTTCAACTTAACATTCTGTTGTAAGAATTCTTTTTCCGAATTGGCCAATTCGTCGTAGAGGGCACTGAGTTCCCTCTTTTGTTCGGTTATTTCACTTAATTTGGCATTGAAACTATGCTCATAAAAAGAAATAATACTGATCGTGATGATGGTACACAGGGGCACCACCACCCCCAGGATTGCCTCCAGATTCCCCCGGCCGATTACCACCCCGAAGAGTACCAGTAGCGAGGCTAAAATATTTATACCCACCGCAATCAAGTAGCCTTTATCCCGTACCGCGACCACCAGATAAACCGACACCATCACTTGAATTTGTGCGATAACTCCGGCGATATTACTTAAGGCTGAGAGCCGCACCTGAAGAAAAATAACGGTTATAAAGAGGATTACGCAAATCCCAATTTTAAGCCCCGAAAGCTTTTTATTTTCTGTCGCCGTTTTTTTCTTTTCCAGGTAATTTTTTTCCAGACGTGTCAGATTCTTGCTTTTTTCCATCGATTCCTCACTCATCTTTTTCATCTGATTCATCATGGGACACTTTCTGACCGTAGAAACGGCCAAACTTGACGACCATCCTTGCCATTTCATCCTCACCCAGAATCACCGGGGTGCCAATGGCCCGGGCTTTTACATAAACCTCGGCGCAATGCTCAATTTGTTCGGCAATGTTAAAGGCATTGAGAATATCTTTGCTGCCCGTCAATAAACCATGGTTGGCCATCAACACCGCAAAACGATCCTGCATCGCCTCAAAAGTTTTTTCTGCCAGTTCCCGGGTGCCAAAGGAGGCATAATCGGCGCAGCGCACATCCAAGCCCGAATAGGCCACCAGGTAACTGGACGCTGGCAGGGGCTGGCGCAGGGTTGCCAAAACGGTGGAATAAACTGAATGGGTATGAACCACCGCTGCAATGTCATCCCGCCTGACATAAAAGATCCGGTGCAGTTCATACTCACTGGAGGGCTTTCGGTTGCCATCAACAATATTCCCATCGAGATCCATCACCACCACATCGTCCGCCGCAGTTTCAAAATAATCGATACCACTGGGGCTGACTGCCATCAGGCCCCTTTCCCGATTTAAAATACTGATGTTGCCACCGGTTCCTTTGGTTAATCCGGCCGTAATCATCTTGCGGCAATACTTCACCACATCTTCCCGTTCTTTTTGTAAAAGCATTTTTCACCTTCTTGCTAAGATAACGTTTACTTAACCTGTAAAAAACAGATCTGTTTTATTGATTATTATTCATCTATTTTAACACAGACAAGTAAGCTAGACAATGTGTGGCGCATGATGTGTCAAAATTTTATACTAAAAGAAAAACTTTGCCGCAGTGTGATCTGCTCCAGCGGCAAAGTTTCTTGATTTTTGATTATAGTTTTGGGGCATTTGAGGTTACTGTTTAAAAGAGGGCTACCTAATGAGTTTCCGCATCACAAAATCCCCATATAGTTTACATAATTTTGTGGTTATCTCATCCTATTCGTAATAAATCTCGTCGATGGCACAGCCAGCCGGAACAATCGGGTAAACCCCTTCTTCGTTGGAGATCTTGACATGAACCAGTAAGGGTCCCGGTTGATCTTTGATTGCTTCCAGAGTCTGATTCAGTTCTTCCATGTTGGTGACCTTGTAACCAGGGATACCACTGGCAGCGGCCAGCATGATGTAGTCGGTGCATTGGACAATATCGGTTTGGGCATAACGTTTGTCGCTGAACAGCTTCTGCCATTGCCGGACCATCCCTAACGATTCGTTGTCAAACAGGAAAATTTTTAAGGGAATCTTATATTTGCTGACAGTGATCAGTTCCTGACAGTTCATCCGGAAACTGCCGTCCCCGGCCACCAGCAGTACATCGGCATCAGGGTTGGCCAGCTTAACGCCGATGGATGCCCCCAGGCCATAGCCCATGGTGCCTAAACCGCCGGAGGTAATAAACTGCGCCGGACGCTTGACATTCCAGTATTGGCCAACCCACATCTGATGCTGGCCCACTTCGGTGACCACAAAGGCTTCCGGGTAGGCGGCGTTGATGGTGTTGAGAATGTTCTTGGGGTGGTAATCCCCTTTTTCGGCACAGGGAATAACCCATTCTTTAATTCTTTTATACCACTCCGGATAGGTCTTTTCTTCAATGTCTTTGGTCAGCAGCGGCAGCACATCTTTGATATTGCCCTGAATCTGAATTTCAGCGGGGATATTTTTGGCAAACTCAGTGGGATCCACATCGATATGGATGATCGTTTTATTGCGGACAAAGGCATCGCAGTTACCGGTAACCCGGTCGCTGAAGCGGGCGCCGATGGCGATCAGCAGATCGGAATTGATAACCGCCAGATTGGTTTCCTGGAAGCCGTGCATCCCCACCATTCCCATCGACAGCTCGTGATCCCGGGGAATGCCCCCCAGGCCCATCAGCGAGTTGGCCACCGGAATCCCGGATTTTTCGGCAAAGGCAAGCAGTTCGACCTGGGCCTTGGATTTAAGCACCCCGCCACCGGCATAGATCATTGGTCGCTGGGCCTTGTTAATTGCGGTTACCGCTTCTAATATTTTTGATTCCTTGATGTCCGGATAGATCTGGCGCAGCTTGGGAATAAACATTTTCTGGTATTCGGTTTTGGCCAGGAAGATGTCCTTGGGAATATCGATTACAACCGGGCCAGGCCGTCCCGATTGAGCAATGACAAAAGCCTCCCGAATGGTGTCGGCCAGGTCTTCTACATTGGTAACCAGATAATTATGCTTGGTAATCTGCATGGTCACGCTGGTGATGTCAATTTCCTGGAAGGAATCCTTGCCCAGTAAAGGCGAAGCCACCTGTCCGGTGATGACAACCAGGGGCACCGAGTCCAGATAGGCATTGGCAATTCCGGTGATGGCATTGGTCGCACCAGGGCCAGAGGTGGTAATGGCGACCCCCACCGTATCACTGGTTCGGGCATAGCCATCAGCGGCGTGAACCCCATTTTGTTCGTGACAGGGGCCAATTTCAGTAATATCATGGTCGAGTCGGTAAAAGGCGTCAAATAATGGAATGACCACCCCGCCGGGGAATGAAAAGACATGTTTGATACCCTGTTCTTCCAGACAGCGGACGGTGATTTCCGACCCTAATAATAATTCTTTGTTATTCAAATCTTCACTTCCTTTCTGTTTTTGGTTGAGATTAATTAGTTTGTCGGGTCGCTTACGGGCGATCACGGATGACCAAGGGGTCAGACCCTCGCCCCTACAAACCGGGATTATCGTTAGTTATTTTTAATTTGATAATTGTAATTATTTTGTTTGAGGGGCGGGTAGTACCCGCCCGGTGGTTTTATTTTTTATTTTTCAAAGACAGCCCCGGTGGAGGCAGAGGTGACCAGTCGGGCGTAGCGGGACAGATAACCGGTTTTGATCTTGGGTTCCAGCGGTACCCAGGCCGCTTTACGCTGGGCCAAAACGGCATCATCCACCTTGACAGCCAGAGAACGGTTAACAATGTCAATGGCAATGATGTCGCCCTCTTCAATCAAACCGATGGTGCCACCCGCCGCCGCTTCCGGCGAAACATGACCAATACAGGCCCCCCGGGTCGCTCCCGAGAAACGGCCGTCAGTGATTAAAGCCACATCCTTATCCAGTCCCATCCCGGCAATGGCCGAGGTTGGGAACAGCATTTCCCGCATTCCCGGGCCGCCTTTGGGGCCTTCATAGCGGATTACCACGACGTCACCGGCCACAATTTTACCGGCTTTGATGGCAGCAGTCGCTTCTTCTTCAGAGTTAAACACCCGGGCCGGTCCTTCATGCTTTAACATTTCCGGAGCCACAGCGCCCTGTTTAACGACACCGCCATCCGGGGCCAGGTTGCCAAAGAGCACGGCCAGACCACCGGTGGGGCTGTAGGGATTGGTCAGTGGTCGGATCACTTCGGGGTTTTTATTGACCACGCAGGTTAAGTTTTCAGCAATGGTTTTACCGGTAACGGTCATCAGGCCGGTATCGATCAGGTCGGCATCGGCCAAAGTTTTCATCACCGCCTGAATCCCACCGGCAAAGTAAAGATCTTCCAGATGGTGATTTCCGGCCGGGGCCAGCTTACACAGGTGGGGCGTTTTGGCAGAGATCTCATTGACTTCCTGAAGATCGATGCAGACGCCGGCTTCGTTGGCAATGGCTGGCAGATGCAAGATACTATTGGTGGAACAGCCCAGGGCCATATCACAGGCCAAAGCATTTCTGAAGTTGGCATCGGTCATGATGTCCCGAGGTTTGATATCCCGTTTCCACATTTCCATGACCTGAATCCCGGCTTTTTTTGCCAGTCGCACCCGTTCCGCAAATACCGCGGGAATGGTGCCGTTACCAGGCAGACCCATGCCCAACACCTCGGTCAGGCAGTTCATGCTGTTGGCGGTAAACATTCCGGAGCAGGAGCCACAACCCGGGCAAACCGAATCTTCAAAGGATTTCAGCTCAGTTTCATCAATTTTGCCAGCATTAAAAGCGCCCACCGCTTCGAAGGCGGTATTTAAATCGGTGTCTTTCTGACCCACCGCTTTACCGGTGAGCATTGGCCCACCACTGACAACCACGGCGGGAATATTGAGCCGGGCGGCCGCCATCAGCATACCAGGAACCACCTTATCGCAGTTGGGAATCAAAACCAGCGCATCAAGGGAATGAGCGGTGGCCATGATTTCAATGGAATCAGCAATCAGTTCCCGGGACGCCAGCGAATATTTCATTCCGACATGACCCATGGCGATGCCGTCGCAAACACCGATAGCCGGGAATTCAATGGGGGTTCCCCCGGCCATGCGAACACCTTCCTTGACGGCTTTGGTGATGGTATTTAAATGGATATGGCCGGGAATAATTTCATTAAAGGAATTGACCACCCCGATTAAAGGTTGCTCCAGTTCTTCGTCAATATAACCCATGGCTTTGAATAAAGAACGTTGTGGCGTTGTTTCGACGCCTTTTTTTACACGATCACTTTTCATTTGATATCCTTTCTGTTGTGGTTTTGATATTTTCTAATAACTCGAATTGAGGGTGCGGGCGATCACGGATGACCAAGGGGTCAGACCCTCGCCCCTACAAAATAAATATTTTTTGATTTGAATTACCGGGGCGGCAGGCGGTTGACAACCGCCACTACAAACCGAAATTTATGTTCGTTCAGAAATTTCTAAAGGTTTTCGATTATTTTCTGGCCCATTTCAACGGTGCCAACCAGGGTCATGCCTTCACTGAAGATATCACCGGTGCGGTAGCCCTGAGCCAGGGTTTTTTGAACGGCGGCTTCAATGGCATCGGCTTCCGCCGTCAGATCCAGAGAATAGCGCAGCATCATCGCTACCGAGACGATGGTGGCAATCGGATTTGCTTTATTCTGGTTGGCAATATCGGGAGCCGAGCCATGAATCGGTTCAAACATACCAAACTTGCCATCAGCCATGCTGGCAGATGGCAGCATCCCGATGGACCCGGTGATCATGCTGGCTTCGTCGGATAAAATATCACCAAACAGGTTACCGGTCACAATCACGTCAAACTGTTTGGGGTTAATGACCAGCTGCATGGCGGCGTTATCCACATACAAATGGTTCAGTTCGACCTCCGGGTAGTCTTTGGCCACTTCTTCAACACAACTGCGCCAGAAGCGGGAAACTTCCAGAACGTTGGCTTTATCGACATTGGTCACTTTTTTCCCACGCTTCATAGCAATTTCAAAGGCTTTTTTGGCAATCCGCAGCACTTCTGGCCGACTGTATTTCATAATATCCCAGGCTGCTTCATCACCGTCCCGGCCTTTTTCACCGAAATAGACATCACCGGTCAACTCCCGAACCACCATAATATCCAGGCCGTCACCGATAATTTCCGGTTTCAGCGGACACGCCGCCTTTAATTCTTCATAAAGAATGGCTGGTCGCAGATTGGCATACAGGCCCAGACTTTTTCGCAGACCCAGCAGACCAGCTTCCGGTCGTTTATCACCCGGCAGATTGTCCCATTTAGGCCCACCCAGGGCACCCAACAGCACGGCGTCACTGGCCAGACAAATGTCCACGGTTTCCTGGGGTAATGGGTTGTCACAAGCATCGATGGCGGCTCCGCCAGCTAATACTTCGGTATAATTAAAGGTATGGTTGAATTTTTCAGCAATTTTATCTAAAACTTTGATGCTGGCTCCGACAATTTCAGGTCCGATTCCGTCTCCGGGAATCACGGCTATTTTATAATTCATTTGTTCTCCTCGTTTTGCAAAATAATTTTGTAATTTAGATGATCGTTTAATTTATTTATTTTCCAGTTCTTCATCGCTAAGTAGCTTATATTCAATGGAATCAATCAGGGCAATGAGGCTGGCTTCGATGATATCGGTGGACACCCCGACATTGGTCCAGATGTCGATGCCATCAGAGCTTTCAATCAGCACCCGAACCTTGGAGGCCGTAGCCGATTTGGAATCGATGACGCGGACCTTAAAGTCGGTCAGACGAATCTCGCTGATTTTGGGGTAAAAGACTTCCAGGGCCTTTCTAAGGGCCTTATCCAGGGCATTGACCGGGCCATCCCCTTCAGCCGCATTGATTTCTGATTGACCGTCGACGTTGATTTTAACCACGGCGGAGGAACTGAGGGCTTCTTTGGTATGGGTTTGTTCACCAATGGTTTTGAAATCTTCCAGGGTGAAAAATGGCTTGTGCAGCCCCAGCTCTTTGCGGATCAGCAGTTTGACGCTGCTTTCGGCCCCTTCAAACTGATAGCCCTGGTATTCCAGCTCTTTGATCCGATCCATCACCCGGGTGGTTTCGTCGGATTTCTTGGTCAGACTGGGGTCGACCTCGTTAATCAGCTGGATGATGGTGCTGCGGCCGGAAACCTCGGACATCAGAATCCGCCGTTCGTTGCCGACGGCTTCCGGTGAGACATGCTCAAAAGAAGCCGGGTTTTTCATCACGGCGTCGATATGCATGCCGCCCTTGTGGGCAAAGGCCGATTTACCGACGAAGGGTTCACGCCCGGTGAGGGCGTAATTGGAAATCTCGGCAATCCGAATTGCCGAAGAGGTCAGTTTTTGCAGTTCTTCCTCCGCCAGACAATGGAAACCCATTTTTAGCTGCAGATTCGGAATGATGGTAGCCAGATTGGCGTTGCCACAGCGTTCGCCATAGCCTAGGAAGGTTCCCTGAACCTGACGGGCGCCAGCATAAACAGCCATCAGTGAGTTGGCCACCGCCAGCCCGCTGTCGTTATGGCAATGAATCCCCAGGGGAATCCGTAGTTTCTGGCGGACATCGGTGACAATTTCCTGAATTTCATAGGGCAGGGTACCGCCGTTGGTGTCGCAGAGGGCCAGACAATCGGCTCCCCCTTCCTGGGCTGCCAGCAGGGCTTCGATGGCATAGGCCGGGTCGTTTTTATAACCATCAAAGAAATGTTCGGCATCAAAGGTGACATCTTTTCCCTGAGCTTTTAAATAGGCCATCGTTTCTTCGATCATTTTCAGATTTTCGGCCAGGGTGGTTTTGATGATATCGGTAATGTGAAAGGTCCAGCTTTTACCAAAGATGGCCACCCCCGGGGTTTCTGTTTCGAGAATCGCCTTGAGATTGGCATCATCCTCCACGGCAATACCACCCCGGCGGGTGCTGCCAAAAGCCACCAGCTTGGCATGATTAAGACGGATGCCCTTGATGCGATTGAAAAATTCGATGTCTTTGGGGTTGGAACCGGGGTTTCCGGCTTCAATGTAATCAATCCCCATTTTATCGAGGGTTTCGACCACGCGGATTTTATCTTCGACCGAGAAGGATATTCCTTCGGCCTGGGCCCCATCTCTGAGGGTTGAATCAAAGACTAATATTTTTTCTGACATTCCCATTTCCCCCTTATCACGGTTTTGAACTTACTTGTTCCTGGGTTTCTGTGCTTTGACTGTCTTTTATGTAAAGCATCTGGTTTACGGCGTCAACATAGGCTTTCAGGCTGGCATCGATAATGTCGGTACTGAGTCCCCGGCCATGGTAGACATGGGTGCCGTCGGATATTTTTACCTGGGCTTCACCCTGGGCATCGGTGCCATCGGTAACAGCGGTCACCCCATAATCAATCAGGGTCAGTTCACAGTCAACCAATTCACTGATGGCTTTAAACCCGGCGCTGATCGGTCCATCGGCCAGCGATACCGCTTCGATCAGATCACCATTTTTCCGTAAGCGGATGGTGGCAGCGGTGGAAATGGTATTCCCGGTGCTGATAACAAAGCGATCCAGGGAATAAACCTCGGGAATGGCCAATTGTTTTTGTTCGACCAGGGCCAGAATATCTTTATCAGTTATAACTTTTTTCTTATCCGCCAGAACCTTAAACTGATTGAATAAATCCAGGATCTCCTCTTCGCTGAGGCTATAACCCAGTGAGGTCAGCTTATCCACAAAGGCATGCTTGCCAGAATGTTTGCCCAGCACCATTTTGTTTTCTTTTAAACCGATCGATTCCGGTGTCATAATTTCATAGGTTTCTTTATTGGCCATCATCCCGTGCTGGTGAATGCCGGATTCATGAGCAAAAGCATTTTCGCCGACAATCGCTTTATTGGGCTGAACCCGAACCCCAGTTAACTTGGATAACAAGCGACTGGACCGGTAGATCTGGGTGGTGTCAATATTTGTATCGACCTGGTAAACATCATAACGGGTTTTGAGGGCCATGACAATTTCTTCCAAGGCGGCATTACCAGCCCGTTCGCCGATGCCATTAACGGTACATTCCACCTGACCGGCGCCAGCCTGAATGGCCGCCAGCGAATTGGCGACCCCCAGCCCCAAATCGTCATGGACATGAACAGAAATGGTAGCCTTATCAATGTTGGGAACGTTGTTGCGAATGCCTTCGATAAATTTAAAATATTCACCGGGAGTCGTATAACCCACCGTATCCGGGACATTGACAATGGTAACCCCCTGATTGATAACCCCTTCCAGCACCCGGTATAAAAATTCCGGCCGGGTTCGGGAGGCATCTTCAGCCGAGAACTCCACCTCACCACACAGGTTACGGGCAAATTTGGCCATGGCAATGGCTTTTTCCAGCACCGCGTCCGGGGACATCCGCAGCTTGTATTCCATGTGGATATCCGAGGTTGCCAAAAAGTAATGAATCCGGGGATTCACTGCGCCTTTTAAGGCTTCATAGGCGGTACTGATATCTTTTTCGGTACTGCGGGCCAGGCTGGCCACCGTGGCATTTTTAATCTCATTGGCAACCAGTTGAACCGACTCAAAATCACCAGGAGATGCAATGGCAAACCCGGCTTCAATGACGTCAATTCTCAGGCGTTCGAGTTGTTTCGCCATCTCTAATTTTTCTTTCAGGTTCATACTGCAACCCGGTGACTGTTCCCCATCTCGAAGGGTGGTATCAAATATTTTTACTATTCTGCTCATTGCATCTCCTCCTAATTATTTTGTTTTTTTGTTATAAAAAAAGGCAGAAGGTCTTCTGCCTTTGAGGTTGTCGATAAACTACCGTACCGACCAATTGTTAATCTGTTGTTCGCTACGGAATCGGACAGGCTACACCGTGTCCGCTCCGATGCGTAGGGTCTGACCCCTAGGTCACAACATGATGTAACAATTGTCGGTACTGGGTTATCCTTTTTGTGTCTGTTATTTTTTAATCCAGGACATCATGGTTCGTAATTCTGCGCCAACTTTTTCTACCTGAGTTTCTGTTTCAATTCGTCTTACAGCGTTGAAGTATGGGCGGTTGGCCTGGTTTTCAAGGATCCAGTTACGGGCAAAGGTACCATCCTGAATGTCACTAAGAACACCCTTCATGGCTTTTTTAGTTTCTTCAGTGATAATTTTGCTGCCCGTGATATAATCACCATATTCAGCGGTATCACTGATGGAATAACGCATGTAGCCCAGTCCGCCCTGGACAACTAAATCGATGATCAGTTTCATTTCATGGACACATTCAAAATAAGCGCTTTCTGGTTGATAGCCAGCTTCAACCAGGGTTTCAAATCCGGCTTTCATCAGGGCAGTAACCCCACCACAAAGAACCGCTTGTTCACCGAAAAGATCGGTTTCGGTTTCTTCTTTAAAGGTTGTTTCCAGAATACCAGCCCGGCCGCCGCCGATTCCGGATGCATAAGCCAGACCCAGATCATGGGTATTGCCGGATGGATCCTGGTAAACAGCAATCAGACAGGGAACCCCACGGCCTTCCTGATATTGACTTCTAACGGTGTGTCCTGGTCCCTTTGGTGCGATCATGAAAACATTAACGTCAGCTGGGGGAATAATCTGGCCATAATGAATATTAAAACCATGGGCAAAAACCAGACTGTTGCCTGCTTCAAGGTTTGGTAAAATGCTTTCTTTGTAGATTGCTGCCTGTTTTTCATCAGGAAGCAGAATCATGATAATATCCGCAGCCTTGGTGGCATCAGCGGCAGTCATAACTTTTAAGCCGGCTTCTTCAGCAATCGCCCAGGATTTGCTGCCTTCATACAGACCAACAATGACATTGACCCCTGATTCTTTCAGGTTCAGGGCATGAGCATGACCCTGACTTCCGTATCCAATAATTGCAACTGTTTTTCCATCGAGTAACCCCAGATTACAATCCGCATCGTAAAATAATTTTGCCATTTTTTAAATTTCCTCCTTGAAATGCTTCAATAATTTAATTTTCTAATTATATAAATTCACTTGATGTGACCATTATATACTCACGTTAGTTGTGTAAACTAAAAAAATCCGCCTCTGTATAACAACAGAGGCGGATATAAGTATCCACGGTACCACTCTAAATTTAAAATAGCTTTACAACTATTTCCTCTTCTGGTCTGAACGCAAGGCGAACCTAACCATAGTCATTTAACGTTGACATCCCGGACGGGATCACGGCCTTCCCTACTAATTGGGTAAATGTTCAGGTTGGCAGCTCGCAAGTGAGTATTACATACCATTGTACTATTGGAATCACACCATCCTCCAACTCTCTTAAATACAATTATCGGTATCTTTCTCTTGGTCATAGCAGTTGTTTTATTTGTTTATTTTTTTGCTTACTTTAAGTATTTGAGTCATTATATCGATTTATTCTGCCTTTGTCAATCATAAAATATCAGAGAAATCATGATATCGGTTTCTAGTTTGAACCATTGTAAAGCCAAACCTTAAACCTCGGTGATCTCATATTCCTTATTGCCCAGCCCCAGCTTGACAGCGTGATCAACACAGACCTGCCAGTTGGTTTCGGGGTGAACCAGGGTAAAGACATCCAGATTGGCGAGATCCTCAGCTTCACTTTCGATAATCCGTTCCTCGGCACAGCTACCCCGGAGAATCCGGGCCTTATTACAGGCGTCGGCACAGGCCATATCCAAGGCCACCGGATCTTGAGATGCAAAAATACCGACATCCTGAATAATCGGCAGATCGTTTTCAACATGGCAGTCACAATTAGGCGACACATCGATAACAAAGCTGATGTGGAAATGCGGACGGCCATCAATGACAGCCTTAGTGTATTCAGCAATTTTTTTATTGAGGACATCATTGCTTTCATCATATTTGGGCGAAATGGCATCAAAGGGACAGACCCCAATACAGCGACCGCAGCCAACACAGAGCTCATCGTTGATCCGGGCTTTGCCATCCTCGACTCGATAGGAAATGGCTCCAAAGGCACAGATTTTGCCACACATCTTGCAACTGCGACATTTCTTTTCTTTAACAAAGGGTTTGCTGTTGGAATGCATTTCCATCTTTCCCCGCCTGGAACCGCAACCCATTCCGATGTTTTTCAGTACCCCGCCAAAACCGGTGTTTTCATGGCCTTTGAAATGGGTCATTGAGATAAAGACATCGGCATCCATAATCGACCGGCCGATTTTGGCGCTTTTGACACATTCCCCGCCGGCCAGCGGTACCTCAATGTCATCGGTGCCCTTGAGACCATCGCCGATAATAACATGACAGCCGGTAGTGAAGGGGTTATAACCATTTTCGTAGGCGGCTTCAAGGTGCTCCAGAGCATCCTTGCGCCGTCCCACATATAAGGTGTTGCAATCAGTCAGAAAGGGTTTGCCACCTTTTTCCTTAACCATATCGACGATCACCTTGGAATAGTTGGGTCTTAAATAGGCCAGATTTCCCGGTTCACCGAGATGGATCTTTATGGCCGCAAATTTATTTTCGAAATCAATCTCGGTCATGCCGGCGGCAGTGACCAGTTTTTCCAGCTTTTTTAAAATATTATTAGAACCCGTTGTCCGTAAGGTCGTAAAATACACCTTTGATTTGCTACTCATCTTCATTTCTCCTTTGTTTGAAAAAATCTTTCAGTATTTCTTCACATTCTTGTTCACAGATACCCGGGTAGATTGCCATCTGTTTGGGGAGCATCGGGTGTTGGCCCAGCCGGGCCGTCGATTCGACCCCGCCAAATTTCTTTTCGGCAGCACCATAAACCAGCACCGGAATCCGGGCTTGAATAATGGCCCCCATACACATCACACAGGGTTCGGCGGTAACATAGAGCTGACAGTCGTCCAGCCGCCAGCGCCCCAGTTTTTCGGCCCCGGACCGGATCACCAGCATTTCGGCATGGGCAGTTGGGTCGGCCAGACTTTCTTTCTGGTTATGGGCCCGGACCAGGATCTTGCCATCGCAAACCAGCACTGCCCCGATGGGAACCTCGCCTTTTTCGGCCCCGGCTTTGGCGGTCTCGATGGCCAGGGCCATCAGCTCCTGAAAGCTGTATTTTTTGTCGATAGATGGCACCTCCCTTCATTGAAAATCAAAGTAATTCGGTAATTTACACCGAAAAACTCGATTGCTTTGATGTCTGTTTTCATAAACAATTTTGTAACGTGTAGGCGAACAGGCCACAGCCTGTAGGCCGAACAGTGTGAAAATTGTTTGATGTAAACAGGCAGCAAAGCTCCGCACACTTTAGCAATTACCTGCCTAAAACAAGTCCCCAGCCCCATTGTCCATAGCCGGTACGGGGATTATTGGCCGACTGCTTTTGGCCCGGTTGCACTGACTGCGGATTGAGTACCGGTTGCGGGGCGGCTCCGGCGGTTACATTAGGTGTGTTAATAGCTGCCATAAAACGGTCGTTACCAGCGTTCTGCAGATAGTTGATAAAGGCTTCGTCACAGGCTGAATACTCATTGATGATGGCTGCCGCCTGTAAGCCCGGGTAGTCTTTGCTGGTGGCCAGATAATTATTGCAGGCAAGGGTGTAGGTGCGATTGGGGTCCAAATCCACTCCACCGACCTTGGCCGAATACACCCGTTGGCCCGCTGGTTTCGTTAAATCATAGGCGGCGGTGATGCCACTCCATTGAAGATAGCTGCCGCTGTTGCCGGGCCAGGAATTGTCATTTTTGTCTTTGGCAATCTGGTTGTTAACACCGATTTCGATGCTGGTTTCCAGCATTTTTTTGATGTCGGCGCCGGTCACCTGTTTGGTCACCAGATAATTACCAAAGGGCAGGACGTCGATCACCTGTCCCTTGTTGATCTCCCCGGCCGGAATCTGAGCCCGGATTCCCCCGGCGTTTTCCACCGCAATTTCGGCGCCGGTAACAAAACGATAACTGTCGGATAGAGCTCGACCCAGGTTTAGCTCGCCCAACCGGACATCCTGCCAGATATTGTCGGTGGGTCCACCCAGTTTTACCGGGGTATTTCCGACCACCTGTTTTTTGATGGGTTCTTCCCGGGCTTCAATGGTTGCCGTCAAAGCCGCCACCGTCGGATCAGCGGGAATCAACTCATCGGTTGCCTGGGCGACAGTTGTCAGGGTTTCCGTTTTACTCACAACCAGATAGGAAACTTCCGTCGCATCGGTTTGAATCTCCGGCGTCAGCTCTAATGTACTTTTTTCAGCCAACGCCTGGATCGCTTCGACGTCGGTTTCTCCGCTGACATTTTCGTCCCCGCCAGCTTGCGCCGGGATTTCTTCTTCTGTCATTTCCGGTTCAAACAGTTCTACCGTGACCGCTTCATCTGCTGTTGTTTCTTCGGCTGCTATTTCTTCGGTTGGTGCTACTTCCCAATTCTCCGCTTCCGGAACTTCGATCCGGCCCGCCAGCGCCACTGCTTTTTTCAGTGTCAATTCAACCTCACCCACGGCACTGGAGTAGCAGCCAGTCTGAACAATCAGGGTGCCGTTGACTTCGCGGTTTTCGACATCATGGGTATGACCATCAACAATCACATCGATTCCCGGGGCGCCCTCGGCGATGGCATCACTGCGCATTAAGGTGCCATTATCCGAATCACCGATATGGGTCAGGGCAACAATCACATCGCAGTTCTGGGCTTCCAGCGCCGCCACCGATTGCTGAGCGGCGACCAGCACCGATTCCCGGGTACCAAAGGTCAACCCCGCCACATTGGCCGGGGCCGTATCGGAGTAAATATCCGGGCTGATCAATCCAAAGACACCAATTCGGATGACTTCACCATCCACAACAATGTCTTTAATTAGATAATCGTCACTAAAAAAGGGCTTGCCGGATTCGCTATAGGTCACATTGTTGCCTAAAATTTTAGTATTGGCCATGGTGCCCAGTTCCAGCAATCGGGCGCTGCCATAATTAAAATCGTGATTGCCGGGTGCAATGGCATCAAAACCCACCGCTGCCATCAGTTCGGCAATCGAACCGCCGGTTTCGATGGTGGCAAAGGACTGGCCATGAAAAATATCCCCGGCATCCACCACCAGATCGGGCTTTTCCTGATTGATGATGGTTTTAAGCTTGGCATAACCGATGGTGTTGTTTTTAACACTGTAGCTATAACGGGAATGGGTGTCATTGGTATGAATGATCTTAAGGGTGATGGTCTGATCGTCGTTGACGGTGGCGGCAAAGGCGGTGGTGCCAAAACAGCCAGTAACCATCATTAACACCAATACCCAACCAAGAACTTTGTTAATCTTCTTCATCACAACTCCTTTTTGGCTTTCTGGTATTTTATACCCATTATATATTTTTTCTACGGGATCGCAAAGTAATAAAACCGATTTACTAAATAAAAAAACTGCTCCGGGGAGTAAACCCAAAACAGTTTTTTTGCAAATTTAAAATTTATGTACCAAGACTTATTGCAGCGCCGGTTTTCCGGTATACCGCAACAACGCCTTACAAATGGCGACTGTGAGTATTCCCGCTACAATCGCTTCCGGCAAACCATTGATGGCAATAACCGAAAGGATGACACCGTATAAGGTGGACACGGCCACATTTTTGGCTTCAGCATAGCTCTGTCCGAAAAACAGATAAATAAAATTCATCACCAGTAGAGTATTAGTCAGCGATCCGGCTACCCCGGCAAAGCCCAGCGCCAAGACATCGTTGTTTTTTATCTTTTTCATGCCTGTGTAGACATAATGAGGAACCACACCAACCAGAATTCTGGGAACAAAACAGATCACCAGACTCCAGAAGTTACCAGAATAGGTTCCCAACGAATAAAAGGGAGTGAACACAAAGGACGTCACTGTCGGGTTAAAGGTATTGTTGATCAGGCTGGTCAGTCCAAAAACAAATCCCAGAAAAGCTCCATAAAAGGGCCCCAGCATAATGCTGCCAATAATGACAGGGATATGAATGATGGTAGCCCGGGTGAATCCCAGCGGAATATAGCCAAGAAACGGTGTAACTGCCAACAAGACGATAATCGCCACAAAAAAGGATAATTTGACCAAATCGTTGGTCTTGATATTTTTCATTTTTACCTCCTGCTATCGTTCCAGTCTCGCCGGATACAATGCACCTTTATTCTAACGTCTTTTTTATTTATTTTCAATAAAAATTTACTTTGATCCTGGATTTACTAAAAAACTAACCCAGTACCGACTATCAGAAGACAATAAAAACTTATATTTACTCCTGGCCCCCGGGTTTGGTATAATGATTATGAAAATTAATGAAAACAGTTGGAAAAGGAAAGCCGATGAAAAATCTATTAAAAAATAAAACCGTTGTTCTGGGTATTACCGGAAGCATCGCCGCTTATAAAATGGCCAATGTGGCCAGCAGTCTGGCCAAAATGGGCTGCGATGTTCAAGTCATCATGACCAAAAATGCCCAGGAATTTATCGCCCCCCTGGTCTTTGAAAGTTTAACCGGTAATAAGTGTATTGTGGACACCTTTGACCGCAATATCCGTTATGATGTGGCCCATATCAGTCTGGCCAAACGGGCCGATCTTTTTATGGTGGCACCCGCTTCAGCCAATGTCATTGGAAAAATCAATGCCGGGATTGCTGACGATATGCTCACCACAACTATCATGGCTTGTCACTGTCCCAAGCTGATTGCCCCAGCCATGAATACCGCCATGTACGAAAACCCGATTGTTCAAAATAATCTGAACAGTCTTAAAAAACTGGGTTATCAGATCATCGATCCGGCGGTCGGGATGCTGGCCTGTAAAGATGTCGGCGCTGGCAAACTCCCCGATGAAGAACTACTGATCAACCACATTCTCCGGGAAATTGCCTTTTTTCATGATCTCAAAGGCAAAAACATCTTAATCACGGCCGGTCCCACCTGTGAAGCCATCGATCCGGTTCGTTACATCACCAATCATTCCAGCGGAAAAATGGGTTATGCCCTGGCCCAAGCGGCGATGCTGCGAGGTGCCAATGTGACCTTGATCACCGGCAAAACCGCCATCACACCCCCGGCCTTTGTCAATGTTGTTCCGGTTGTTTCCGCCAGTGACATGTGTTCCCAGGTGATGGATCATTTTGAAACCACCGATATTGTCATTAAGGCTGCTGCCGTTGCTGATTTCAAACCCAGCGACGTGGCCACGGAAAAGATCAAAAAACGCGATGGAAAGGCAGTCATTCATCTGACGCCGACGATTGATATTTTAAAAACTATTGGTGAAAAGAAACGTCCCGACCAATTTATCTGCGGTTTTTCGATGGAAACTGAAAATATGATTGAAAATACCAAGGAAAAGCTTTATTTCAAAAATGTGAATATGATGGTGGCCAATAATTTAAAGGAAAAAGGTGCCGGGTTTAATACCACCACCAACCGGGTGACGATTATCACCCTGGAAAAAACCGAAGCCCTGCCACTTTTGTCCAAGGATGCGGTTGCCCACCGGATTCTTGATGCCATCCAGGACGAACTGTAATGACCATTACCCAGCTCAGTC
This sequence comes from Acetobacterium sp. UBA5834, assembly GCF_002435675.1. Taxonomy (NCBI): domain Bacteria; kingdom Bacillati; phylum Bacillota; class Clostridia; order Eubacteriales; family Eubacteriaceae; genus Acetobacterium; species Acetobacterium sp. UBA5834. The sequence goes on from NZ_DJGY01000060.1 coordinate 173,422, forward strand.
ATGTGGCCATGGAAATGGGGGTGATCCTTCTTTCCAATGGTGCTGAAACCTACCGGGTGGAGGAATCGATGCATCGGATCAGTATTGCCCTGGGCGCCAAAGAAGCAGAAATTTTTGTTGTGCCCACCACCATCATACTCTCGGTTACCCTGGAGGGGGAGGTTCCCCTGACCCGAACCCAACGAATTCACACCCGTAAAATTGATTTGACCAAGGTCTCGGAAATTAATCATTTATCCCGTCAGATCTGCTATGAACCCACCAACTACAAAGACCTGATCGCAGAAATCCGGCGCATCGACACCATCCCTTCTTATCCTTATTATCTTCATGTCCTGGCTTTTGCCTTTATTTCCCAGATGTTCACGCTTTTTTTTGGCGGCAGCCTGGTCGATAGCGGAATCGGATTTTTGATTGGTATTGGCATTAAACTGCAAATGGATATTATGGGACGCTTTGAAGCCAATGTTTTTTTTACCAATATTGTTGGTGGACTCATCGCCTCCACGGTGGCGGTAACCGCCACCGGACTGGGTCTGACCACCAATATGAACACCATTATTATCGGTTCGATTATGACCCTGGTACCCGGGCTGGCGATCACCAATTCGATCCGGGACATTATTGCCGGGGACTATCTCTCCGGACTGACCAAAGGCATTGAAGCACTGCTGATCGGCGCCGCCATTGCCGCCGGGGTTGCAGTTCCACTAAGTCTGTTGCGACCATTCTGGGGAGGTTGAAAATGAATTATATCACACCCTGTTTATACGCCTTTGGAGCCTCCCTGGCCTTTGCCATCGTCTTTAATATTCCCCGCAACAAGCTGCTGCTTTCGGCTTTGGGAGGGCTGCTGGGCCAACTGGTTTACGTGGTTTTTCAGCTGGTCATCAGCAATGATGTCATTCTCTATCTGCTGGCTACCATTGCCATCTCCCTTTATGCTGAGGTGCTGGCCCGGTTGACCAAATCGCCGACCACCATTTATTTGGCGGTAGCCCTGATTCCACTGGTTCCCGGTGGTGGCATTTACTATACGATGCTCTATTTTATCAACGGCGAAATGGATCTTGGCATCACCACCGGGGTCCACACCCTGCTGATTTCGGGTGCCCTGGCCGTGGGGATCATTATGATTTCTTCAACGGTCAACCTGGTTCGTAAAGTGATGCTGCGCAGTTCTTCAAAAATAGGAAAGAAGCTAAAACATGGCAAAAACGCTTAAACGATTGTTTGTCTTTGTTGTCCTGACCGGCTTGATTGTTTTGCTTTGGGGAAATTTTCTGCCCCACACCGAGGATAATACTAAATTGGCTAATTACACCACCCTTGTTTCGGAACCGCTGATTCCAGTCGACCCGCTTTCCCGGGAAGCGCTTAATTGTCGGGCCTTTATCGACGATCACCTGACCTCACCATATGGCGGTATTTACACCAATTATCAGAGCACTGCCCAAACCGGGGACTTATCAGCTGGTCATGAAGTACTTTCTGAATCGATGGGACTGTTATTGGAATATGCCCGCTTAACTGGTGATCAAAAACTATTTAACGACACTGCCAACTATATTAAAAATTATCTGATGGTTGATGATATCTTATTGTGGCGGATCGTTGAAAACAGTGATCCGATCACCGACGTCTCAGCCACCATTGATGATCTGCGGATTTACCAGACCCTAGCCTTGGCCAAAAACCAATGGCCTCATAATGATGCCGCCGCAGAAATTTTTAAAACCCTGGAAAATCAATTACCACTAAAGGGATTTCAGTCCGGCTACCTGGTTAATTATTACAGCAATGCCAGCCCCACTCAGGATAAAACCGTGGAGCTGGCCTATATCAATCTCTCGGCCATCCAAACCCTGGCGACGGCCAAGCCTGAAATGGCCTCGGCAGTCACCACCAACCAAGAGATTCTACTGGGTAGCTTTATTAGTGAAAGCTTGCCACTTTACCATAAAAGCTATGATCCCTCTAAAAGAATATATACCGATGCTGATGGAAAAATAAACATTCTGGATAGCCTGATGGTGATGCTAAATCTGGCTCATGTCGGGATTTATTCGCAGCAGTCCATCGACTGGCTGGAAGAGCGTACCGCTAGCGGAACCCTTTATTCCTATTATGATTCCCAAACCGGGGCCACCCTGGATACTCAGGAGTCATCAGCCGCCTACGGCCTGGCTGCTCAGATCGGGGCTGCCCTGGGGAATGAATTCCTGACCGGCAACGCCCTGAGCCAGCTTAAAAAGCATCAGAACAGCGATCCCCTCAGTCCCTTATACGGCGGTTTCGGCTACAACAATAACGCCTATTCCTACGACAACCTCCAGGCTCTGCTGGGTCTGGTTTATAACAAGTGATCGCTTCGACGATATGACAAACATGATGAGAGGGAGTAAAATGAAAAAAATTAAAGTCATGCTTCTTTTTGGAACCCGGCCGGAGGCCATCAAAATGGCGCCTCTGGTGATTGCCTTAAAAAAAGATCCCCGTTTTCAGACCCTGGTCACCCTGACAGCCCAGCACCGGGAAATGCTGGATCAGGTGCTGGCACTTTTTGCGATCACCGCCGATTATGATTTGAATCTGATGAAGCCCGGTCAAACCCTTTGTTATCTCACGGCCAGTATTCTCAATGAACTGAAACCAATTCTTGAGACTGAATCCCCGGATATGATTCTGGTTCATGGCGATACCACCACGGCCTTTGCCGCTGCCCTGTCGGCTTTTTATGAACAAATCCCGATTGGCCATGTCGAAGCTGGTTTGCGAACCAAAAATAAGTACTCCCCCTACCCGGAGGAAATGAACCGCACCCTGATCAGTCAGCTGGGGGATCTGCATTTTTCGCCGACCCCCGGCAATCGGGATAATCTGATCTGCGAAGACATTCCCGAAAACCAGATCGTCATTACCGGGAATACGGTCATTGATGCCTTATTAATGACCGTCAAGGACAACTATCAGTTTACCAACCCGATCCTTAATACCATTGACTATGACAATCGCCGGGTCATCTTATTGACTTCCCACCGCCGGGAAAATATCGGTGCCCCGATGGTAGAGATTTTTTCGGCCATCCGGGAACTGGTACTGAATAATCCGGATGTGGAAGTCGTCTTTCCAATGCACCCCAATCCACAAATTGCCAAAACCGCACTGCCACTATTGGCAGATCTTGACCGGGTACATATTCTTGAACCACTTGATTACGGGGATATGTCCAACCTGATGGGCCGGGCTTATCTAGTGCTCACCGATTCCGGCGGCATTCAGGAGGAAGCTCCGGCCCTGGGCAAACCAGTGGTGGTACTGCGTAAGGAAACCGAACGCCCGGAAGCCGTCGCCGCCGGAACCGTTGTCATGGGCGGGGTCGAGAAAGCCAATATCATCCGGATCACCCAGCATCTGCTGGATGACCCTCTGGCTTACCAGACCATGGCCCAGGCTGTCAACCCCTATGGCGACGGCAAGGCCGCCTTGCGCATCTGTCAGGCCATTGCGGCTTATTTTAATAAATAATAAAAAGACCAGCTATTGTGACGCAATAACTGGTCTTTTGCAATCTCCGGGTTTTCCCCTTAGCCGACATCGTATTCCATTTCTTTTCGGGCCTTTTCAATAAATTCCAGCGGCGAAACCATCTCGCCATTCTTACAATTATCACAATGAAAGACCCCGATTTTTAAATCAATTTCTACCTCGTAGGGAGCCGTAATGGTATAAAACTCTTCGGTTTTCATATGATCTCTGATCCGCTTTTCAACAATTCTGGTTCCGGCGGTATCGGTAATCAAAAACAGACCAAAGGTGATATCCTCTTTTTCAATCAGGTACAAGGTATCCTCTGCCCGGAGACTGCGATGCAAAACCTCAGTCATCTGACGGATAAACAACGGCAGCCGTTCTTCACCCAAAATTCGTTTGATCTCTTTATAGTGCCGAAATTTGATCATCATCAGGGATAACTCGATCTGTCCCCGCTTTGACATCCCAATAAAAATTTTGGCATCGCTGACCAGGGTCCGAAAGTTTCGCAGGCCGGTGTCCGGATCCACCGTCGATAAGCTGACATTTTCATCTTCAAGTTCATTAACCCGATTCTGTAGTGCCTGATTTCTGCTGGTCATCAAGCTGACGACATAGGTGTACAGGGGCAACAGCACAATCCAGAAATAGGAGGAGGCGGTCAGCGGCTCACCGTTTACCAGCACCAGAAAAATCGTATAGGAGATATAGAAAAAGATCACCACGCCGTTGGTCACCAGACCCAGGGTGATATTGCTGAAATAAGTAATTAAGATCACCAGAAAGGTCACATTCAACATTACCAGGTTTTGAACATAATGGTCAGCATCCTGGGCGGTAAAGGTAATGGTGACGAAGGTCAGTACCAGAAAAAATACAATCCCCAGATCAGATAATACATGATCGCGATTTTTCATTTTCGCCAACCTCCCTTCTTAAGCTCAATGCCGTTCTTCCTTACCACCATAATCAGACCTGCTGCCAGCAGAATAATAACCATAATGCTGACCAGCAGAAAAATCTGGGCTTCCTGGTTTACCGAAATTTGCTGTACCACCGCAATGGTGGGATTTTTCGGCGCTTTAAAGCGATAACTCTGGACATTGCCATTGGTATCGGCTAACGCAGCATCCCCAGATAATCGCCCCAGGTTTTTCATTTCGCCCAGATTATTTTCAATCGCCACCAGACCGGTCTGATTCGGGGCCACCACCATCAGGCTGGCACGACCGGGTTTGCTGTATAGTGAAGTCAGCAACTGCGCTGACCCCAGGGTTTTGCCGTAAGTCGGATCGATGACCAGTTTCTCATTGGACAAGAAGGTGGTGCCATCTTCGCTGAACTTAAAATATAGTTTGTCATTATTACTCTTAATAAAACTGTTGTTCTCGTAGGTTCCCACTGCGATAATATTGGAATAAAGCGCCACTTCATTCATTTCTTCCGGATAAAGAACGGTGAGCTCCCCGGTATTTCCTCTGGTATAGCGTCCCATCACCCGGAACATTTTGGCCAGCAGGTTGGCTGTTTCACCATTCAGCTGATCCGGCACCACCAAACTGACCGCGTTATAACTGTAATCGGTCACAAAGGGGGCTGGATAGTTTTCAAAAATCAGATCCTGACTGGTCACTGAGTTAATTTTTAACATTGTGTTTGGTGTGAGGTAGGCCCAGGGCATGTCCCCCTGCCGCAAGCTGCACCACAGATCTTTTATTTCCAGATCAAAGGTTACCTTCACCTGGAAGGAACCGCCAATATCAATGTCGATGGGAATCGGGATGGTGGCCTCGTCCCCTCCCGCCTTACTCTGAGAGAGCTTTCGGCTGCCGACGGGAACATCATTGATAGATACCGTCATCAGCGACCGGTCAAAGTCGAGATTTTCTGAATAGCGGTAATTCAGGTAAAATTCACTGGCATTGGTCAGGCTTCGATTGGCCGGGTAATTGATGGTAAACTCCTTAACCTGATGAAACGGACCATTGTAATAGCTTCCTTCTGAACCAGCAAAACTGATATAGGTTTCCGCTTCATAGACTTCGGTTTTAATATCTTCGCTTTTTCCCAGCAATTTTACCGGCGCCTGCAACTGGTTCATCAAGGCCGGGTTTCCCAACATCCGACCGGCATTGATCAGGGCCACGTCGTTTTTGGCAGTAATGATCAGGGTATTAATTCCTGACCCTTCATTAAGCAAAACCAGCACAGCATTCTCATCATCGATACCGTTCAGGTCAGCCTGGTTCCGGTAGTTTTCCGGTAACTGGTCATACCGGGCAATGATGATCCGGTTCCGGGAAAGATTCCCGGCAGGATCACTGAGTGTCAAAATCGGAAAATAGCCGTCTGGATAAATCGTCTGATTGGAGATCCCGGAGACGCCCAGGAGCGCCGCATTCAGCTCTGCCGGACTATCTGAATCCGAAATGATAAAGGCTGATTCTCCATAGCGCAAAGCATCCACCTCAAAAAAACGATTATAGAAGGAGGCAATACTGGTGGTAAAAGCGTTTTTATCAAATCGTACCGAAACGGTTGATTCCTTGAATATATCCAACCAGTTGGCTTCGCTGACATCATCCACACAGGGCAGGGCATTCTGGGTTCGCATATAGCCATCAATCCGGATATTATTGTAACCTTGCTGGAGCAACTCCAGCGGTACATAAATATCAATGCCATGCCGGTTGCCGGAATTATCAGCCGGTCGTAATGAATAAAAATATGTCCCATTAATGGCCACCGTCAGACTGGATAACTGGGTGTCTGCCAATTGAGTGGCCCGGTATTCCAGATGCAAAAGGACGGTTTCCACGTCCCAGTCTTTGGCAATCCAGAAGGTTTGTTCGGCGGTCGAAAACAAACCCTTCATCGATTGATCCGAAAAACTGGTGACAAAGGTCTGGGGTTCGGTCCGTAGATCAGACTGGGGCACCCCACCATAGTTGGCCGCACTGGCCGGCTCAATCAATAGCCCCAGCAACAAAACCAGCAAAACTATTGTAATCGTCGATCGTTTCATTTTCTCCTCCTTTATGTCATGAATTTAGGCATTTGCGAAACTAAAAACATCGAACAAGAATTGCTTTGGGTGCAGTTTCCACAAACAATTTTGTAACGTGTAGGCGAACAGTTCATCGAACTGTCCGCCGTACAGTGTAAAAATTGTTTCGTGCGAAACTGGATCCAAAGCTCATGCTACCTTCGCAATCACTTATCCATTGATTTTTATTTCAGCCCTGGAAGCGCTCGGTTTTATACCATTTGCTGTCCTGCTTTTTAATCCGGTCTTTAAAATACTGATAGACCCCATACACCGTTACGATGATCCACATCTGACAATAGGTAAAATACATCAGGGCGATGATAAAGAAATTGGCAACCGTCATCTCGCCTTTCTCCGTGGTCAGGGCAATAAATACCCCCAAAACAAACATCACGAAGGCAGTAAACCAGAGCAGGTTGCTAAATCCCTGGATGGAAGTGGAAACCAACCCGGCCATATTCATAAAAAAGATAATATCCGACACCACCAGCGCCGTTAAAAGCAAAAAGTAAGTGGATAGGAAATAAAAAATATCAAAGCGGATTTTTCTGGCCTCCTTATCAACCAGATAACCAATATTTTTTATCAGCACATAAACATTGCCCTTGACCCAACGGGTTCGCTGTCTAAACCAAACCCCCAGGGTTTGGGGTTCCTGTTCCCAGGTCACCGCCTTGGGCTGGAATTTAATTTTATAGCCCATTAGATAGATCCGGAAGCTGATTTCGGTGTCTTCTGCCACCGCCTTTTCGTCCCATCCACCGATCGCCTCGATGATGGTTCGGCGCAGAATGAAATTGGTTCCCGGAATGGTGCACAGCTTCATCAGCTGCCACCGCCCGGCCTGGGCCATCCACTGAAAAGAGAGGGTTTCAATATTGATAAAGCGGGTCAGCAGATTGACCTCCTTATTCCGGGTGCGGAATTTTCCAATCACAGCCCCCAGCGAATCGTCGGCCTTAAGTTCAGCGGCAAGATATCTCAGAGCCTTGTGTTCCGGAGTATTGTCGGCATCATAAATGGCGATAAACTCGCCTTTAGCCTGCTGATAGCCGATATTCAGGGCATTGGATTTGCCCTTGCCACCGGTAATATTATCAGTGTTGATAACAACCAGATTGCGACCGGGGTTATCGTCCTGGATTTCTTTGAGCAGCTCGGCACTGTTGTCGGATGAGTTGTCATTGATCACAATAATCTCGTAGCGATCCTCGGGATAATCAAAGGCCAACAGTGCTGCCACCGTTTTGACGATCACCACCCCTTCATTATGGGCTTGTACCATAATCGAAACAAAGGGGTACTCCCCGGATATTTCTGGCGGTTTCTGCTGTTCCACCTTGAGATAGTAAACATATCCGGCCACAATCAGGACAATGTTGACAAACAGGAGACTCCAGATTAAAAAGATATTGATCACCATTATATAATCAAATACGTTCATGGGGTGTTGCCCTCCTTTTTATCATTTTCTTTAACCGACTGATTGTCCTGCTCCTGATCCACCACTTTTCGAAATTTGTTGAGATAGACCCGACGGCTGAAAACCACAATGATGATAAAAACCACGATAATAATCCCCACCACTGTCAGTAAAAAGGCGTTGCCTGCAGTAAATATTTTTTCCAGGCTGTATTCCGGCGGTTTCTGGTATGCGTAATCATCACTGATGGGTTCCTCGTCATATACCAGCGAAACCGGAAGGCCATTGACCCAAATCCCTGCCGGGCCACTGACGACGGTATTCTGTCCGATGGTCCACTGATTGTCCAGCTGCTGATAGTTCGTCAGTGAAAGCCATTTTTGATTGATGATATTCAGCTGTGCAGTCAGCGCCTCCTCATTTTCTGGCAGCGCCATGACAATGGTGGTATTTATGGGGTAATTACCAAAATTACGATTCTGACTACTGCTATTTATTGCGGTTTCAAGTGTCACTGCCATACTGGCTGAATTCAGGGCCCAGCTTGCTTTTGGCCCCGGCGCAGCGATGCTGGTATCCGGCATAATTATCCCTGATGAAAATAAATTGAGAGGATTAACCACATCGACCGCATCAAAAAACAAACTTTCGTCAGTTACCAGTCCCAATGGATACACCCCATTTTCCACCATCTTCGCAATAACCGTATACATTTTTTCCGATAGCACCGTGCTGCTATCGGACACCGTCGCAGGACTGGGGCGGTGAATCAGGATGGTTCCATTTCTTGACTGTACATAGCGGAGCACCTGATAAAATCGGGCCATCGCCGGATAATCGATATTATCATCTAACGGTACCACCCCCAGCGAAAAGGGGATGCCATTGGCGTAAAAAGCATCAGCTGTTTCAATCACCATGTTCAGATCCGAAAAAGGATAGAGATCCGGGATTAACAGGGTCATATGGACTGAGTTAATGCGCCCAAACCAGTCTTGCAGCAGTTCTCCCAACCCCAGGGTAAACCCCGGCTGGCCGATAAAGGTCGGAACATAGGTCAGCTGGCCGCTGGTTTTGGCAAACGGATAGCTTGCTGTTCCAACTCCGATGGTGACTTCGCCAGAATCCGGTGTGGCATCAATCACCTGCAACTCATCGATCCAGATGCTGTTGATGGCCAAGCCATTGAGGTTCACCGAAACGGTTCGGCCCAGCTGACGATTGACGGGAAAACCCGCCAGCCCGGGAACCAATTCCGGTGCTGCAAAACCAATATAAACCATTGCTCCGGAATAGTTCTGACAATCCGCAATAAGGGCCGGGTTATTTATGGCATTTTGGGTATTTTTCAGGACAATCACTTTTTGATAAGCCAACAGCCGCCCGCCAGGGTAATCGTCCATCGACACGATTTCTGCCGTTTGCGACAGCGAACTCAGTAGGGTTTCCACCGCACTGAGATTGTTGCGGTAAACCGTGTCCGCCGCCAACTGATCATAGATCAACAGCACATCCTGGGGACTGTTGACGATAGCTTCCTGGTTGACAACTTCAGTGGCTGCGATCAGTGACATCGGCAAAATTATTAAAAATACGATGATAAAGCTCATTATGCGCCGTTTCATAATCGATATCCCCGCTGTTCCCGCTGTTTTTGCTTATTCTTGTTGCGATTTAAAAACGCCTGTTTTCGGGCCTCCCAATCCACCTTACGTAATTGTTTTTCAATCCAATGAATGAACTTACCCAAAATAATAAATGAAATCAGATCAAAGGTCAGCGAAAATATGAATAAATGCCCCAGTGTATCCGCATCGCCCGAAGTGATAATGGCCACATATAATTCCCAGAGTCCGATAAACAGCCAGGTCATCAGGCCGACAAAGCGCAGGGTATTGCGCTCATTTTTTTCAATGATGCCTTTCCTAAAAAAGCGGACATAGACACCAATAATCACCCCCATCCAGATGATAATAAAACCGAAATTTCCTGGTAGGTAATTGGCTTTAAGAAAACTCCAGAGGGTAAAAAAACTGGTTTGGGCACCGGGGGCATAACCCTGGGTTATTTCATAATTTCCCAGCCAGGCTGGCCGGATATTAAAACTGCTGTCCACCGAACGATTAAGCATTTCATACAATTGACCGGGATTGGCCAGATAATAAACGGCCACGCCAGTGGGATTCACCTTACTGAAAAAAGCCGTCTCCATTTCCTGACTGTCCATGGTTTCCGGAGCGATCGCCTGATAATATGAGGTGCCGGTGAGCACTGCATATTGGGGATTGATTGAAAATTCTTTCAGGGCCTGCTCCGGGTTTTCAGCCGTCATCAATACCCCCCGGGTCATACTGTGGTAGGCACTAAGATTTGTCAGTCCATTGGGCATTACAAAAAAAGCTGTCAGTGAACACAGCATCAAAAGGCTGCCACCAACAACACAGATGCGGATATAATATTTATCGGCACTGACATATTTAAGACTGATCCCCAGAATTCCCAGAAACAATCCCAGTAGAGCATATTGCTGATTCAAGAGACAAAGCAGCAATCCACTTAAAAAAAAGCAGCCGATTAAGAGATAATCATTCAGCTTTTCCTGGCCCATCAGAATCAGCGACGTTCCCAGAATCATCACCAGAAAAAAACTGAGGGCCTGGGGGTAAAATGAATTAATCCAGGCGGTGTAGGCAGTATCGCCAAAGATGATTACTCCCAACCCAACAATGACATAGGACCACCTGGCCCGTTTGCCATAAGTGACCGTTTCAAATAAAAAATACATTGCGATCAAATAAAAAATCGCGATCACAGCACCGTAAAAACGCATATCGAACAGCCCATCCCAGGTATAAGCCCGATCCAGATTTCTGGCGGCATTGAGAAAAGGTGTCTGTGAAGTAATCTGGCCATTGTCAGAATCGTTGTAATATTCCATGATGCCCCAATTTTTTTGAAAATAAGCCATCGCTTCTTTCGGGGTCAGTTCTCCCAAATTATAAAGGTCACTGCCTGTTATAATCGCCGCAGTGCTACCATCATCGCCCATTCCAATAACCGGCGGCAAAAATAAAACCGCGAAAAGCAACCCACATAAAACAAGCACTCCCAGGGTCGAGGGCTTAGTAAAATACTTAAAAAGCCCTACCCGAATCTTTGGCGTGTTTTGCTTTAGTGGCTCTTCTAAATGAAGGGTATTGACGTCTGGCTCTTTCTTCATGCTACATTTCCCCTTAATCATTAAGCATGCCATTCTTGGCAGGTAGTCCGATCCATGTATCCAGTAAAACCTGGTTTAGTGATAATTTATCGCCAGATTAATTGTGTCATTCTTTTTAGATCACTTTTTTATCCCATCAGATGTAATTCAATAATTACATGATTTATTACCCGATTGATGCGTGTATATTCAGCATGTTTAAGATCGGATAAAAATGAACCTCTGATGCCATCAATCAGAGGTTCACCTAATCGGTATAAATTAATTTAAAAAACCATCAATAATTTTCGCTTCTGCTTCCCCTTCGGTTAGGCCTAAAGTCATCAGCTTAATCATCTGATCGCCGGCAATTTTGCCAATAGCAGCCTCATGAATCAGGGTCGCATCCAGACTATTGGCGGTAATTTCCGGTACTGCTCGAACCACACCATGATCCATAATGATTGCATCACACTCGGAATGACCCATGCAACGGGTGTTGCCATTAATTTTTGACAAAAATGTCTGTGTCGAATAATCCCGGGCGACGGAACGGGAAATCAGATTAACACTGGAATCTTCACCATCCATATCCACTTCAAACTTAGACTCAGCAAATTGCTCGCCATGGGTCATCAGTTTTTCTTTGATTACCAGTTTGGCCCCATCTTTAAGTTTGGCGGTGGTAAAGCGGCGGGTGGAATCAACCCCTTTGATCTGGGTTGTTTCCATTTCCATGTAGCTGCCCTCTTCCTGAATCACCTCGGTTACCGGATCGATGACCCTTTTACCGGTACCGGTTCCCTCACCAATGTGTTTTTCAACATAGCGGACTTTCGAATTTTTTCCCAGAAAGAACCGATGAATCCCGTTATGCTCCGAGCCATCACAGCTATCCCCAGTGCTGACACCACAGCCAGCAATAATGGTGATATCAGCGTTTTCGCCAATAAAGAAATCATTATAAACCAGGTCATGAACCCCGCTACAGGATACCAGGGCCGGGATAAAGACGTTTTCGGATTTGGTGTCGGGCTTGACAATAATATCAATGCCGGATTTATCTTCTTTGCTGACAATCTCTATGTTTTCGCTGGACTGCCTAGCCACACTTTTGCTGTTTTCCCGGATATTATAAGCACCTTTGGGCATTTCATCCAAGCCGCTGACTTCTTTTAATAATTTTTTTGCAATGTCGTTCATTACTTATGCCTCCAATATATCATGACAATTCAAACAGTTTTTGGGATCTTCACAATGCAAAAGCTCCGGCAACACACTTTCTTTAGCACCGCGCTTGACAATGGCACCGTCAACCATGGCGATGATTTCATCGGCTACATCTAAAATACGCTCCTGATGGGAGATGATCACGATGGAGTTTTCCTGACTCTGATGCATTTTTAGAAAAATATCTATAAGGTGATTAAAGCTCCATAAATCGATACCAGCTTCCGGCTCATCAAAAATAGACAGCTTGGTATTGCGGGCAATGATGGTGGCAATTTCAATCCGTTTGATTTCCCCGCCGGATAAACCATCATTGAGCTCCCGATGGATATAATCCTTGGCGCAGAGGCCAACCTCCGACAAGAAATGGCTGGCATCCATTACCGATAGCTCCTCACCCTTGGCAATATTAATCAGATCATGAACGGTGATCCCTTTAAAGCGCACCGGCTGTTGAAAACCAAAGCTGATCCCTCTTTGGGCCCGTTCTGTGATCGACAAATCGGTTATATCTTCACCGTAAAAAGTAATTTTACCTTTGGTCGGTTTTAAGACCCCGGAAATAATTCGAGCCAGCGTTGATTTGCCCCCACCATTTGGTCCGGTGATAGCGATAAATTTACCTTTTTCGATGGTTAAATTGACATCTTTTAAAATTTCTTTTTCATTTTCAACTTCAAATGAAATGTTTTCGAGTTTTAACATTTTTTCTCCTCATCTGTTCTTTTCAAAGTTTTATTACTGTTTTCATTATATCAAATTTTTTCCAGCTTGTAATCCGGATCACTGATGATAATTTAATTTTATCAGCTTCACTATTTTATCACTTTTTGTATTCTTTGAAACTGATTTCATGGGGTAAATTTTCACTGTCGACCGTGTAGCCAGAATTTACCCTAAATGCTGGTTTTGTTACTGTTATTCACAAGCGGATTCCCCAAATCAGCATTGCTTTTGCCTCATTGATTGACTATAATGTAGATAATAGTATTTACAAATCGTTATTTTCTTACTGAATGAATAGCGACACTGATTTAAAATAAAGGAGAAACTCATGAAAATTATAGTCATCGGTGCGGTTGCCGGAGGAACCTCGGCGGCAGCCAAAGCCCGGCGAAATGATGATTCGGCCGAAATAGTTATCTATGAAAAAGATCAGGACATTTCCTATTCCGGATGTGGACTTCCTTATTTTATTGGCGGTAAAGTCGCATCAATCATGGAATTGACCCCTCGAACACCCGAATTTTTTAAGACCAAATACAATATTGATGTCCATATCCGCCATGAGGTCTTAAAAATTAATATTTGCGATAAAAATGTTATTATAAAAAATCTGGAAACGGGAGCCATTTTCGAAGATCGCTACGATAAATTGATAATCAGTACCGGCGCCCAGGCTTTTGTCCCTCCGATCAAAGGAATTGAACTGGACAATGTTTTTTTCCTCCGCAATGTCCAGGATGCCCTGAAAATCAAAACCTTTATGAACAACCATAAGCCCCAAACAGCGGTGGTAGTGGGTACCGGCTTTATTGGTTTTGAGGTGATGGAAAATCTGATAGCCTGCGGCATTCAGGTAACCCTGGTGGAACGGGCCGGTAAACTGACTCCTAACCTTGACGAGGATATGTCTCAATATCTGGAAAAGTTGCTCAAACAAAAAGCCATTCCCATCCTGAAAAATGCCAATGTGGTTGAAGCCACCGCTCAGGGCGTGATTCTCGAAGATGGCAGCCTAGTTCCTGGTGAGATGATTATTGTCGCCACCGGAGTTAAGCCCAATGTTAGCCTGGCCCGGGAAGCTGGCTTATTGCTGGGTGTTACCGGAGCCCTACGGGTTGATGAACGGATGATGACCATTGATACCGATATTTATGCCTGTGGCGACTGTATTGAAACCTGGTCATCGGTCACTAAAAAGCCCCATTACCGCCCCCTGGGCTCAACTGCCAATAAAACCGGGCGGATCTGCGGCGATAATATCACTGGCGGCAATGTGATTTATCCGGGTAACTTAAGCACCGGCATTTTTAAGGTCTTTGATATCAGCATCGGCAGCACCGGCTTATCCGAAGCAGAAGCCCTTAAGGAAGGTTATGATGTCGAAATTGTCCATAATATCAAGCCCGACAAACCAGGTTATTATGGTGGTCGGGAAATGCTGATCAAGGCTATCGCTGATCGGGCCACCCAAAAACTCTTAGGCGTACAGATCATCGGCTACGAAGGAGTTGACAAACGCCTGGATGTTTTTGTCACCCTGATTACCTATGGGGCCACCGTGGCTGAATTCTTTGATCTGGATCTCGGCTATGCGCCACCATTTTCCACCACCAAGGATCCGATCCATTATACCGGGATGATTCTGGATAATGCCCTGAACAATGGACGAAAACTGATCACCCCCGCCGACTTAAAAAAAAACTGAATAATGGGGAAACTTATCAAATCGTTGATACTCGAATAACTGAACACTATACTACCGATCATCTGCCAAAAGCGCAGAACATTCCCCATCAGGATCTGCGCCGCAAACTGACGCTGTTTAATCAGAACCGTCCAGTGATCACTTATTGTAATAAGGGTGTCACCGGTAATGCAACCCAGAACATCTTACTTAACCACGGCTTTAAAAATGTATTTAATCTTTCTGGAGGTTTTCAGTTTTATGATGCCACCAATGAAGAGTGATCAATCTTTAAGCATGCTGATTTTTTAACAGCGCTTTATTCGCCATAGCCCTGGGGATGGTTTTGATGCCATTTCCAGGCTGTTTTTATAATCGTGTCCAAATCAGAATGCGCCGGTTTCCAGCCCAACTCCTGGTGGGCTTTTTCTGATGAGGCAATCAGCTCAACTGGATCGCCGGCTCGTCTGTCTGCAATCTCCACTGCAAAGGCTTCTCCGGTGATGGCCCTGGTTCTGGCAATCACTTCTTTGACGGAAAACCCTTTACCATCACCTAAATTATAAATATTACTTTCGCCACCAGCCAGTAGTTTTTCCATCCCTAAAATATGAGCGGCAGCGATATCCATAACATGAATATAATCCCGGATGCAGCTACCATCAGGGGTGGGATAGTCTTCTCCGAAAATGCTGATTTTATCCCGCTGGCCCAGGGCTGTTTTTAAAATCAGCGGCAGCAAATGGGTTTCGGGGTTGTGATCTTCCCCAATCTCCCCGCTGGGATGAGCACCAGCGGCATTAAAATAACGGAAGGTCATCGATTTTAAGCCATGGGCATGATCCAACCACGGCAGCATTTTTTCGACTGCCAGTTTTGTCTCACCATAGGTATTGGTGGGCTTTTTAGTGCTGTTCTCGGTAATCGGGCTCTGCTCCGGTTCACCATACACAGCCGCAGTTGATGAAAAAACAAACCGTTTGACCTCCTGTTCGACCATGGTTTCCAGCAGACAGAGGGTGCCATAGACATTATTGTGATAATATTTGAGCGGCTCTACCATCGACTCACCCACCAGCGAGTTGGCACAAAAATGCATCACGCAGTCAATCGGATGAGCCTGAAAGACCTGCCCAAGAAAGACCCGATCCCGGATATCGCCTTCTTCAATTACTGCCTCTTTCGGTACCGCTCCCAGATGCCCGGTTGAGAAGTTATCCAGTACCACTACCTGATACCCCCGCTCCACCAGCACCCTGACCACATGTGATCCAATATAACCGGCCCCGCCACAAACTAAAATTTTCATCGTGTTCCTCTATTTCTATTATTCATTGTTGTATTTGTCGATTTCTCTTTATTATAGAACTTTTTCTAAAAAAAAGAAACCCCGAAGGGTTTCTGGAGTTGCCGATATACTACCGTACCGACCAATTGTTAATCTGTTGTTCGCTGCGGAATCGGACAGGCTCTGCCGTTGTCCGCTCCGATGCGTACAACATGATGTAACAATTGTCGGTACTGGGTTGGCTTTTTTGACAGTCTGAGAAACCCCGAAGGGTTTCATAATCGTTTATTTGTCAGTAAAGGCACTTTTATTGTTGCTTAATGCTGCCTGAGCTGCTGCCAGGCGGGCGATTGGCACCCTAAATGGTGAGCAGGAAACATAGCTCAGTCCCACACTGTGGAAGAAGAAAATCGATTTGGGATCGCCGCCGTGTTCGCCACAAACACCGATTTTCAAGTCAGGTTTGGTTTTACGGCCCAGGGTCACACCCATTTCGACCAGTTTGCCAACACCTTCGACATCAATGCTCTGGAAGGGGTCATTGGGCAGAATGCCTTTGTCTTTATAATCGGTAATAAATTTACCGGCATCATCCCGGGAGAAACCGTAGGTCATTTGAGTCAGGTCGTTGGTTCCAAATGAGAAGAATTCCGCAGTTTCGGCAATCTGATCAGCAATCAGGGTAGCCCGGGGAATTTCCATCATCGTTCCCACCAGGTATTCGATATCTGATTTTTTTTCGGTTTTAATGAGTTCCGCTGTGTTTCTGACTACCTTTTCCAGGTAGGTTAACTCTTCGTTAATACCAATTAAAGGAATCATGATTTCCGGGATTACATTAAAGCCATCTTTTTCTTTGACTTCAATGGCCGCTTCCATTATCGCCCGGGTTTGCATTTCAGCAATTTCCGGATAGGTAATCGCCAGACGACACCCACGGTGACCGAGCATCGGGTTGAATTCTTCCAAACCCTGAATGATGGTGATCATATCTTCCACGTCAAAGCCCATATCGGCAGCCAAAGCTTCGACGTCTTTGGTTTCTTTGGGTAGGAATTCGTGCAGTGGTGGGTCAAGCAGACGCACGGTCACCGGTCGACCTTCCATGGCTTTGTAGATGCCAATAAAATCTTCTTTTTGCATTGGCAGAATTTCCGCCAGGGCTTTTTCCCGCTGTTCTTTTGATTCGGAGAGAATCATTCGTCGGACGCTAGGTAGCCGATGTTCATCAAAGAACATGTGCTCCGTACGACAGAGGCCAATACCTTCGGCACCAAAACGAACCGCAACAGAGGCATCCTTGGGGGTGTCGGCATTGGTTCGAACTTTCAGGGTTCGGAATTCATCCGACCAGGCCATGATCTGGCCAAAATGTCCTGACAACTCAGGGGTAACGGTTTTGATGCCACCCTTGTAAACACTACCGGTGCTTCCGTTTAATGAGATGTAATCTCCTTCTTTGAAAATCTGATTGCCAACAGTGAATTGTTTGGCGGCTTCATCCACCTTGATGGATTCGCATCCAGCTACACAGCATTTTCCCATCCCCCGGGCAACAACTGCCGCATGAGAGGTCATGCCACCACGAGCGGTTAAAATCCCGTTGGCAGCATACATGCCTTCAATATCTTCTGGGGATGTTTCCTTTCTGACCAGCAGTGTTTCTTCGCCATTGGCAACGGCAGTACAAACTGCTTCGGCCGTAAAATAAATTTTACCGGTGGCGGCACCTGGTGAAGCCGGCAGACCGGTAGCCAGCAATTCGGCTGCTGATAGTGCAGCTGCTTCAAAGGTTGGGTGCAACAGCTGATCCAGGGCAATCGGATCCAGTCGCAAAATGGCTTCTTCTTTGGTGATCAGCCCTTCTTCGACCATTTCCACGGCGGCACAGATAGCCGCAGCGGCAGTTCGTTTTCCGGTTCGGGTTTGCAGCATAAAGAGTTTGCTTTTTTCAATAGTGAACTCAATATCCTGCATGTCTTTATAATGTTTCTCCAATAATTCGGCGGTTTCATGGAATTGTTTGAAAACCTCCGGCATAATATCCTGCAACTCATTAATATCTTTAGGAGTTCGGATTCCTGCCACCACGTCTTCTCCCTGAGCGTTAATCAGGAATTCACCAAATAGTTTTTTCTGTCCGGTTGCAGGATTTCGGGTAAAGGCGACGCCAGTCCCGCAATCATTGCCCATGTTTCCATACACCATCGACTGAACATTAACAGCGGTGCCAATGTCGTGGGGAATATCATTCATGTTTCGGTAGCTGATGGCCCGATTGTTATTCCATGATCTGAATACCGCTTCGATCGCCATTAATAATTGTTCTTTGGGATCTAACGGGAAATCTTCACCAGTTTCATCTTTAACAATTTTTTTATAAGCAACAACGATTTCTTTAAGATCATCAGCAGTCAATTCGGTATCGTCTTTATAACCATTTTTTTCTTTGGCGGCTTCCAGTACGTGGTCAAATTTTTCTTTACCGATTTCCTGGACCACATCACCAAACATTTGAATAAAGCGGCGGTAGCTGTCAAAGGCAAACCGTTCGTTATCCGTTGCTTTGGCAATACCGGCCACGGTTTCGTCATTAAGGCCGAGATTTAAGATGGTATCCATCATTCCTGGCATTGAAAACTTGGCACCTGAACGAACTGAAACCAACAGTGGATTATCTGCATTACCAAATTCTTTTTCACATTCTTTTTCCAGAATACTCATGTATTCATTGATCTGACCGACAATTTCGTCAGAAAGTTTTTTGTCCTGATTATAATATTCAGTGCAGGCCTCGGTGGTTACGGTAAAGCCCCCGGGAACTGGTAAACCGATGTTTGTCATTTCTGCAAGGTTAGCACCCTTCCCCCCCAGCAGTTCCTTCATGTTTGCATTACCTTCTTTAAACAAATAAACCCATTTTTTTGACATTTCCTCTACCTCCTGATTATATTTGCAAGTATGATCGCTGCAATTTCTTCAATTGCTTTTGATGTGACGTCAATGACTGTACACTCCAATTTATCGAAAAGCTGTTGTGCTTTTTCTAACTCCAACATCACTCTTTCGTAACTTCCATAATTTGATGTTCCGGTGAGCCCCATGGCCCTGATTCTTTCTGAGCGGATACTGACCAGATGGTTAGGATCCAGAATCAGCCCAAATATTTTATGTTTTGGTATTTCAAATAATTCTTTTGGCGGTTCAACTTCTGGCATTAGCGGAATATTGGCTACCTTGTAATTATTGTTGGCCAAATAAATACTGATTGGTGTCTTAGAAGTTCTTGAAACGCCAATCAAAATAATATCCGCCTGATCCAGACCGGAGGTGTTTTTACCATCATCGTATTTCACCGCAAATTCGATGGCCTCGATTTTTTTCATATAGTGGGCATCCAGCTCCAGGCTGGATTTGAGGTTCCTGACCGGTTCTTCTCCGGTGATGCTTCTCAGCGTCTCCATCAGCGAGCCCATCACATCGTAAATGGGTACCCCCTTTATTTGGGATTCGGTTTCCATATGATGCTTTAATTCGATTGAAGCAAAGCGATACACCACCAACCCATTTTCCTGTTTTGCCAAATCCAACAGGTAGTCAATACTCAGCTTATCATCCACAAAGGGATGAAAACGCACTTCCCGGATGGAGTTTTCAAATACACTTGTACCTGCTTTTACCAGCAGCTCACCAATTTCGGTAGGCGTATCGGAAACAACGAATATTACTATGCTTTTCAAGATTCAACCTCATTCTTCAACACTTTTCCCCATGTTTACCACATAGCGGGTAATATTTGTTCGTGACACCTTACCAATCAGCACCAACCGCTGAACACCCTTTTCATCTATTTCTTTAGTGACAATGGGCAGCGATTCCACCTCATAAAACATCGTTTTATAAGCAGCGTCATAGACAGATTCCGTTGGTTCCAGATAAATAATATTGGGCATTCGGGTCATGATCATCGGAATCGGCAGCGACTCTACCTCTTTTCTTCCAATCATGGCTTTAATAAAATCCTTACGGGAGACAATCCCGGAAAGGTACTTTCCGTCGACTACATATAAGGTTCCGGCATTTTTTGTGAACATCGTAATAATGCCATCATAGATGGATGAGGTTTCCTCAACCACTGTTGGCTCGGTTTGAATGTCCATGACGTTAATGGTTTTGATATAGCTCCCCAAAATGTGAAGCAATGATCGCCCCGTATAATAATAGCCGACTTTTCGTTTTGCTTCTAAAATACCCATCATAGTGAGTATTTTAAGATCCGGCCGAATCGTCGCCCGGTTGATATTAAGCAGCTCCGAAATCTCATTGCTTTTCACGGGTTGCTTTTCTTTGACAATCTCGATTATTTCTTTCTGTCGATTTGATAACTCCATTTCCAACCCCTTTCATTGTTTTATTAAGTATAACACATATCTTTATATTGTAAACATATAAAATAATTATTTGATCTCTAGTGATAACTTTTTATCATTATGTTTGCATGTAACCTTTTTCATATCACAATTGATTCAGCTAATCCCTCAAAAACTTTATCACCGATTCGGGTGACATTCTTCAATTCTTCCAATTGCTTAAATCCACCATTTTTTTCCCGGTAATCAATGATCCCTTGGGCAATCACATCACCGACGCCAGGCAAGCTCTTTAATTCTTCCAGACTGGCAGTATTAATGTTTACTTTATCATTCTCGCTGGACACCGCTGTTGCTGATACCTCGCCCATAGCAGGAATGTGAATCTTCTCTTCATCCTGAATTTTTCTGGCCAGATTCAGCGAATCCACATCAGCCGTCTCTGTTAAACCACCCACCAGCTCAATGGCCTCAATCAACCGGGCTTCGGGTTTTAAAGAAACAACACCCGGCTGTTTCACTGCCCCGGTAATATGAACCATCATTTGCCCCTGATCCGACTGGTTGTTTTCGTCTGCGCCATTTTCTAATGCAGTGGCATCGGAAATGCTGATTGCAGTGTCACTACTTTCTTTAAAATGATACCAACCCCAAAAAACGCCCAAAAAAACAAGCACGATGAGAGTGTACAGGATTTTATTGCGATCAAGCTTATCCATACTACACTCCCAGAGGCTGTGCTTCCCATCGGCCTTTTTTCAGTACCCAATATTCACGATAGCCACATTCTGCTAAATATTTTTCTGCCTGGTTATATTCATAGACAATTCCCTCAACTGAATGGCTATCGCCACCGACTGTGATCGGAATATTTCGTTTTTTCATCTCCGGTATCATCCAATCAGAAGGGTAACGTCCCACTCCGGGTGTCCGCATATTTGCACCGGTGTTAATTTCCATCCGGGTCGATGTTTCTGCGATACCATCCAGACACACGCATACTGTTTCCTGATACCAGTCCTCATTTTCATCAAAAAAATAATTATTCTGATTATATTTCTTGATTAAATCAATATGTCCCAGAATCTCCGGTTCAAATGTTTTTGCCATGATCTCGATACTTTGGTAGTAATCCTTAATAAATTTCCGGGTGTCACCCCGATAGTATTTTTTTAGGCCTTTTTCAAAGTCCTGCGGGGATTCATCAATATAGGATACCGCATCGCCAGTGGTTATTCCCATGGCATGAATCGACATAATCGTATAATCCAGCTGGGGCCTAACCACTTTAGCCAGATCACTGATATCCTGACGATCGATAAAGAAATCAATTTCCATACCACAGTAAAGTTCAATTTGTGATGCATACCTTGTTTTCAGATCGTTAATATCATTAAGATAAGCTTCGACATTTTCTTCCTTCATTGTCCAGTCATTTGCAAAAGGTAAGGGGAAATGGCTGGACAGACCCATACTTATAAGTCCTGCCGCTATTCCGGCCTTCACCATTTCTTCAAGGGTATTTTTGCCATCGCAATAATCTGAATGAACATGATAATTTGCCAGTAACATTTTGATCCCTCCAAAAGTTTGCATGTGATGATTGTATCATGACATGTAGTGTAAAGCAAATAAAAAAAAATTGTCGAATCGACAATTTTTTAATTTGTTTATAGAATTTTATTAAGAAAGCTTTTTGTTCGCTCTTCTTTAGGATTAAGCAGTACTTCTTCCGGGGTGCCTTCTTCGCAGATGACCCCTCCATCCATGAAAATAACCCGATCGGCTACTTCCCGGGCGAAACCAATTTCATGGGTAACAATCAGCATTGTCATCCCTTTTTCAGCCAATTGCCGCATGGTTGCCAGAACTTCGCCAACCAGTTCAGGGTCCAGCGCTGAGGTTGGTTCGTCAAACATCATAATTTTGGGATCCATGGCCAAAGCTCTGGCAATAGCAACCCGCTGTTGTTGACCACCGGATAAACGGGATGGGTACTCATCTTTCTTTTCAAAGAGACCAACCATACTTAATAAATCCAGGGCTCTGGTTTCAGCTACTTTTTTATCCTCTTTCTTGACAATCAGAGGAGCAATAGTCACATTGTCCAGTACCGTCAAATGAGGAAAGAGATTGAAATTTTGAAAAACCATGCCCAAATCGGTGCACAAGGACTGCACGGTTACCGGGTCAATCTTCATCAGATCTTTATTGTTGGCCCGTTTATCGGACAATACATCTTCAATGTAAATTTCTCCGTCAGAGATCCGTTCCAGGTGATTAAGACAACGTAACATGGTGCTTTTCCCTGAGCCGCTGGCACCGATTATGCAGACAACCTCGCCTTGTTGAACCTCAAGATTAACACCCTTGAGTACTTCCAAATCGCCAAAAGATTTTCGTACGTTCACTAATTTTACCATACTCATATTTTTTCCCTATCTTTCGTAAATTCCCAGTTTCTTTTCCATCTTATCAAATACAACCTGAATAATTGTTGTTAAGAACAGATAGATGGCGGCGGCATAAATGTAATAAATCCACGATCCGGTCGCACTCGCCATTGTTTTGGTGGTTCTCAGCAAATCAAATAATGCAATGGTCGATACCAGTGACGTATCTTTTAACAGCATAATCAGCTCGTTACCCAAAGGAGCAACCAGCCGTTTATAGGTTTGGGGGATAATAATTTTTGTCATCGCCTGGCGATAACTCATCCCCAGGGCTTTAGCCGCTTCCATTTGCCCACCATCAATGGATTCGATGGCTGCCCGAATGATTTCGGCCAGATAGGCTGTGGCGTTTAAAGAGAATGCCACAAACGCAGCAATCATCGGATTAATTTCAAATGTAATGCCGGTTGCATCCAGATAAATAATCGGGATGGCATAAAAAATCATGAATAATTGGAGCAATAATGGAGTACCTCTAAAAAACCAGATATAGAACCACGATAGCGCATTGGCTACTTTATTTTTCGAGAGTCTCCCAAGAGCAACAACTACGCCAAAAACCGCCCCAAACACAATTGCTACAATTGCGATCTGAAGCGTAACAATGGTTCCATTTAAAATTGCCCATAATTGGATTTCAGTTAACACGTTGATCTTCCCTTCGTCATAAAAAATTTGAACAGTGATCCATGTCAGACTGCAGACAAAGCCTTTTTCACCTCGGATGACGCTTCATAATACCGCATCACAGAAAAAGACATTAACTCCTTAATTACTTTGTCTACAACCCTCACGAAAATTTGCTCAGGTATATATTGACACATACAGACTGGCCAAGTTTGAGACATTTACCAGTACGCTGCTGTCTATAAACATATGAACAGGACTTGTCACAGCAACTGTACCAAGTCCTATTCCATTTATTTATTCAATTATTGATAATCCTATTCAATGACTACCAGTTCAGTGTCAATATCTTTTGTCATATCCTGACCAAACCACTTCATTGAAATTTCTGACATTTTGCCACTTTCCTGCAAAGCTTTAATGGCTTCATTATACTTTTCGGTTGTCGCCGTGTCCGCTAAACGGGAAGTAATCCCAATCGGCTCATTGGTTAAAACGTCTGAGCTGACAACATAGAGATCAGGATTCTGAGCTACGTAGTACATGGCGACCCCGACATCGGTGATGACGTTATCGATTTGTTTACCTTGAAGGGCTGCAAATGCATCCAGCATTCCATCAAATTTTTTGATTTCAACATTGACGCCTTCTTCAACCTTTAATTTTTCGGCTGCGATATCAGCTGTGGTTTCAATCTGAGCGCCTAAAGTTTTTCCTTCAAGTTCTTTGAATGTTTTAACTGGGGTTGCATCTTTTCGTGAAACAATTACAATCCCGTTGGCAACGTAAGGGTCAGACATACTGAAACCTTCAAGACGTTCAGGTGTTATACTGGTGCTGGAAATGATGGCATCGTATTGTTTCGCATTTAAGCCGTTGAAAATACCATCCCAGGCTACTGTCTGGAATTCCGCTTTGACCCCCAATTCTTCAGCTAAAGCGTTGGCAAAGTCAATATCAAAACCAACCAGTTCGTTTTGATCATCTCTGAATTCCATTGGCAGGTAGGTATCATCCACACCGATACTTAACACGCCATCGGCTAATGCATCTTCTGATGTTTTTGATCCTCCGGAAGAACAACCAGTCAGCATCAATGCTGATAACAATAAAACAACCAGTGATAAACCTAATAATTTTCTTTTCATCGTTTCTCCTTTCTAAATTCCTAATGGTGTTAATTATATATTATTTTGTAAACATTAACAAGTTTTTTTGAAAGCTGATGCATATTTAAACGTCCTGCAGGAAGCATTATTCACTTCTCAGGAAAAGGTATTAATAAAAATCCCAATAATGTTAAGCCCACCCAGCCAGGTGCCAATACTGCTTCCCAGATTGGCAAATACCACGACCATCAGCACCTTAGTCACCTTATTGCGCCAGAGGCCTTTGATACTACCCAAGTCTTTAGGCAAGGATTCAAAATCTTCCACTTTGGGCTTACGGAAATGCGCTTCGGTCATGCCGGCAAACCATCCTGCTGCCAGTAATGGATGCAGGGTCGTAATTGGAGCCGCTACAAAAGCTGTCAATACCGATAGAATATGCCCACCTGCCAGCAGGGTGCCCAACGCTGCCAGCAGACCAGTCCAGAGAATCCAGTTTTTAGCTTGCTCCCATCCCGAGCTGGGACTGGCAATAAAGGTTACCACAATCAGCGCCAGCAAAATAATCGGGATCATCCAACCAATCACCTTGCCAACATTGGATTTCGGTGGGATCACCTCCAGCTCGGCAATATTCTGGTCTTTAAAAATTTCTTCTTTGATCCCCGGCACGTGAGCCGCTCCCAGCACGGCTACAACCTTATGTCCCGGAGCATGCTTGATTTTATAGGCTAAATACTGATCCCGCTCGTCGACCAGATATTTTTTGACGCCTTTAAAAGCCGAACCCATTTCTGACAGTGCGGCCGTCAACATATCATCGGATTTCAGGTTTTCGAGATCTTCTTCAGTAATTTCTTCATCATCCACCACACTGAGAATAATCGAGAACAGCACCTTGACCTTCTCCCATAAACTGCAGCCCCGCCAGATTCGGTTAAAAGTAATCTGGATGCTGCGATCAGCCAGTACCAGCTCCGCTCCGTACTCTTTAGCACAAGCAATTCCTTCCATCATTTCCTGGCCGGATTCAATTCCGAATTGTTCGGCCAGCTTACGCTGGTAGTTGGACAACAGAATATTGACAAACATAAAACCCGCCCGTTTGCTTTTGATGATCTGAACCAAGTCCGTATTGGACCATTTGTCTTTCTGGTTAATGGCCTCGTAGCGCTGCTGATCCAGTTCAATGCAGATGGAATCCGGCTGTTCGTTTTTTATGGTTTCCCGAACCTCATCGACGCTGTTTTTGGAAACATGAGCCGTCCCAATCAAAATCAATTCTTTGCCATGATAATTAAGCCGTGTAATATTTGATTCCAATGAACTTCCTTTCTTCAGGCTCAATAGAAAAAACTGGTCAACGCAGTATGATTTAACTCAATCACGCTGACCAGCTATTCTGATGCCTAATTGCTGCATTTAATATAGTATTAAGTCAAGTAAAGTTTTTACATCCAATCCATTAATATAATCAGACAGCGCGATGTCTTTGAGAACCTTTGACAGCGCTTCCTCGGTCGGTTTAACCCCAATCAGCAGCGTTTCCAGTTCCTGAATGTCCCCATTGCCAAAATAATCGCCATAAAAGTGAAGCTCTTTGATTTCACCCTTTTCAACCTGAAGCAAAACTGTAATCAGACCAAAGTCGCATTTTCTTTCTTTTCGCAAATTATATCGAGGCGATTTTCCATAATTCCAATCCCATGTTGCATATTTTTCTGTTTTCAACTGTTCAATCGCCTGGATTTCTTCCTCTAAAAGGGTGATCATTTCCAAATTGTCATTTTCAAACATCGCTTTTAGCAACGCTGCTTTAAAATCTTCCAGGGTATAGTCTTCATCCAGGTAGTCGACAATGTTGGTGACCCGACTTTTAACTGATTTGATCCCCTTGGATTCAATTTTATCCTGCTTTACTTTCAAAGCACTCTGAATGGTAGCCAGATTTGAATTGAACAGGATCGTACCGTGGTGAAGAATCCGCCCCCGTTTAGCATACTGGGAGTTGCCGGAAAATTTCTTTCCATCGATGGCAAGATCATTCCGGCTGTTGAATTCTGCATTGACCCCCAGCGTTTTAAGCGCTTCCACCAGAGGGCGGGTAAAGGTCTGAAAGTCAAACTGTTCCTGACCCGCTTCATTAACAATAAAGGTGAAGTTGAGATTTCCTAAATCATGGTAAACTGCCCCACCACCAGAAAGGCGACGAACAACCTTGATATCATTTTCTTTGATATATTCCTGATTAATTTCCTCAATGGTGTTCTGGTGTTTTCCGACAATTACGGCATTATCGTTCTGCCACAACAGAAAATAACTCTCGTCTTTATCCATTTGATTAAAGACATATTCTTCAAAGGCCAGATTCTTTTGTGGGTCGGTTTCTTTCCAATCAATATATTTCATAAAAGCCCCGGCTATTATTTAATCTCAGTAACCGAACCACGAATATGAACCTCATGCGGTACATAAACATTTTTAACGGTCCGATCGCCATCTTTTTCGCACAGCTTGATCAGCATCCGCATGGCAATCGCGCCGATATCGTACATCGGCTGAGCTACTGTGGTAATCTGCGGTCTGGTCCATTCCGCAATCCAGAAATTGTTAAAGCCACAGATGCTGATGTCTTCAGGAATTTTCTTGCCCATTTCTTCAGCACAGCGAATCGCCCCCAGTGCCGTCTGGTCATTAAAACAGAAAACGCAGGTGAAATCGATCCCGGAATTAATGGCTTCCTGCATCATCGTGTAACCACCGGAGAGACTCAGTTTTTCTCTTAAGATGCGGCTGTCATCAAATTCGATGTTATTTTCTTCAAAGGCTTTAATAAAACCTTTTTTTCGTTCCTGATAAATATAGCCTTCTTCCAACTCATCAAAGAACAACATGAATTTTTTGTGGCCCATTTTTATCAGCTCAGTCGCCAACTCATAGGCTGCTGTTTCATTATTAATCAAAACGCCACTGAGCACGCCACTGTCATCAGGAATACAACCTAAAACAACTTCGCTGGGCGCATCAATCAACTCAGCCTGCATTTCGTCACTGAGATCTTTACCCACATAGATAATTCCATCGCATTGTTTTTCAACCAGCACGTTCAGCGATTTTTTTTCTTTTTCAGGATCAAAGTCGGTATTACTTAAAATGATATTATAATGATAGATGCCACAAACATCTTCGGCGCCCCGGACGATTTCGGTATAATAAGGATTAGTAATATCCGGGATCATGATTCCCATGGTATTGGTTTTCTGAATTTTCAGACTTCTGGCAATGGCATTGGGTTTGTATCCGGTTTTTTTGATGGCTTCCAATACCCGTTCCTTGGTTTCTTCGTTTACTAACGGAATATTATTAACAACTCGGGATACTGTTGCAACGGAAACATTTGCTTCTCTGGCAACATCAACGATTTTTACTCTCATCTCTTTTCCTTTCAAAATTCACAACAACAGATGCCTGCGAAGCACTTATTTGCTTCGCAGCCACCTATATTATTAATGCCAATAGTTAACGGCCTCCACCTCTTTGATGGCATCCAGAATCAGCTGAGGTGATCGGCGACATTTTTCTTCTGAAACGGCGCAGGGTGCAAAACGGAGACCTTTTCCCAATGCCACAACAAAGGTGTTATTTTCCATTAAACGACTGCTGACTTCCTGGGGTTTATCACAGGGGATACTGATAAAAAAGCCATCGCAATAGGTAACCATTTTCAGGCCGATTTTATTGGCTTCCTCCACGAAAGCAGCGGCCCGACGTCTTAAAATGCTTTTATAGAAGCTCTGCTCAGCCATTGCCTGATTATATAATTCGTCATTACTGAAAATCTTCGTGATGGTTTCCATCGCTCCCCGGGTGCCGTTTGACCAGTTACCACGGTTGGAATAGGTGCAGGCATTGGCAAATTCATCGGCAATCTCTGCGGTGGGCGCCACACAGAGAATGGCGCCGTTTCGCAGTCCATACATGGTATAACCCTTGGAGCAACTAAAGGCATAAAGGGTCAAAATATTATGCGGCATCCCCGTCAGCATTTTCATAAACTGACGAGCCTCATCCCCTTCGCCAGCAAAATCGATATAGGCCAGATCCACCAGCAGAATAATTTTAGACTCCGGCTGAGCAGTGGCGGTTTCGGTGACAAAGGTCTTGATCGCTTTCCATTCCTCCAGGGAAATGGTATAGCCAGTGGGATTATGGGCTGGGGTATTAAGAACCGTTAATACCCGCTGCTGTTTTTCCAGCAGCTCCAGGATGCTTTTTTTCCAGCCTTCTAAATTGAATCCACCCGCTTCATTATAAAGTGGGAAGGTTGTGACTTTGCGATGATTTTCATCGGCAATGGTCGCATAAGCGGCCCAATACCAGTCTGTCAGTAAGATTGTATCTCCCAGTTCGGTATAATTACAGAACGAATGGCGGACTGCTCCGGTTCCCCCCGGGGTTGCCACCGCCCGAATATAACCTTCTGGTTTACAGTTTTTAAAACAGGCTTCCGTGATCTTTTCTAAAAAATCCGGTTGCCCGGCTAACCCAGAATAATCGGCAATCAGGTGATTCGGCAGGCCTTTTAAGGTGTCATACACTGATTTGAATGTTACCAATTCGCCATCATCGTCCATCAGTGCTCCGATGGTTGAATTAATAACGGCTTCCGGTCCCAATTCTTTGGTACGGTTTGCCGCTTCTCCGGCGATTCGAAAGATCGGATCAGTACCACCTGCTCTTAATGATGTTTCAATAACCATTTGTGCTTTTTTCATGTTTCCTCCCACTAAATCCATAGCTTATTTGCGAATTTTTTTCTTTCAGTTTCGTATAAATTGGTTCCTTTGGTGTCAATCACGACAATCGCCGGAAAATCTTTAACTTCAATTTTTCGAATTGCTTCCGTTCCCAGATCCTCATAGGCAATGATTTCGACTGATTTGATGCAATCCTGCAATAAGGCCCCGGCACCGCCGACACAGGCAAAATAAACGGCATCATTACTTACCATACTATTGATGACCCGTTCACTTCGATTTCCTTTGCCGATCATACCAGCCAATCCACGATCCAGCAGTTCCGGGGTATACGTATCCATCCGACCACTGGTGGTTGGTCCGGCTGAGCCAATGATCTCTCCGGGTTTCGCAGGACAGGGCCCAACATAATATATAATTTCATCAGTAAAATCCATCGGCAAAGGCAAACCTTTTTCCAGCGCTTCAGTCATCCGCTTGTGAGCTGCATCCCGGGCTGTATATATGATCCCGGAAATCCGCACATGGTCACCGGCTTTTAGTTTTTTTCGATCCTTTTTAGTTAAAGGTGTTCTGATCTCTACAACAGCCATTTTATAATTCCCTTTCCACATGTCGATTAACGTAACAGGTGATATTAACCGCCACCGGCAGACCGGCGATATGGGTCGGAAAGACTTCCACGTTAACCCCAAGTACCGTGTTGATTCCCCCAAGTCCCATTGGGCCAATTCCCAAAGCGTTGCTGGCTTCAAGCAGATATTCTTCCAGCGCTTCGATATGTTCCAGCGGATTGTGTTCACCCAAGGGTCGGCTCAAGGCTTCTTTGGCCATGATCGCCGCTTTTTCCATGGTACCGCCAACGCCCACCCCAACCACAATTGGTGCACAGGCATTAGGACTGCCAGTCTCCACGGTCTGGAGCACAAATTCTTTAACCCCGGCCATCCCATCTGCCGGTTTAAGCATCTTCAGAGCACTGGTGTTTTCGCTGCCAAAGCCCTTGGGTAAAATCTTTATTTTTAAGCCATCACCAGGTACGACCTGATAATGGATCACCGCCGGGGTATTATTGCCGGTATTTGTTCGGATAAACGGGTCGGCAACCACGGATTTTCGCAGATAGCCTTCTTCATAACCTTTGGCGACGCCAGCCTGGAGGGCTTCTTCAAGACTGCCACCCTCGATGATCAGATCCTGACCGAACGAGACAAACATTACCACCATGCCAGTGTCCTGGCAAATGGGGATATTTTTATTTTTTGCAACTTCAAAATTACTGAGCATGGTTTCCAGAATCTCTCTGCCATTTTCAGATTCTTCTGATTGCCTAGCCCGACGCAGCCCCTCTATCATATCATCTGATAAAAATGTATTGGCTTCAATACACATTTCAGCTACATGATCGATAATCTGCAAAACTCCAATTTTTCTCACTGAAATCTCCTTGTTGTTTAATATTTTCTATAGATTATCAACTTGATCATCACACTCTTCTTCAATTTGCTTTGCCTTCTCTTTGCCAACTCTGATGGAATGAATCGAAAGATAGATCCCACCAAAGAGAATAACGAAATAAAAAGTAATCAGACGCCAGAGAATCATCGCGACTGCAGTATTGCCGGGTCCGTAAATGGGCCCAAACAATAATAAAAAACCTGCTTCTGCCCCGCCAGCGGCTCCTGGGGTCGGCACAAAGGCCACTGCCACATAAAGAATCGCTTGCAGGGAAATAATCGTCAGCGCATTGGTTTCATTCAAACCCAATGACCGATACACCCAATAGTTGACTGAATAGAATACCAGGATCTG
Organism: Acetobacterium sp. UBA5834; assembly: GCF_002435675.1. NCBI lineage: Bacteria > Bacillati > Bacillota > Clostridia > Eubacteriales > Eubacteriaceae > Acetobacterium > Acetobacterium sp. UBA5834. Next base: position 204,683 of record NZ_DJGY01000060.1, read on the forward strand.
CACGATTGAAACAACAAATAGTTTTAAGGTCTGCAGTTTATGGCTTTTTAAGGCATCAATGGCGATCTGGTATTCCTTAATAAAGTGATTGACTTTTTCAAAATATTTTTCGGCATTTTTTATGATGTGAAGCGTCAGTAAAAGACGCACACAGCCAAGCATAATCGCTTTGGCAGCATTGGCATTAAAGGCCAGAATAAAGATCAGTACCACTCCGGCGATGTTTACGATTAAGCCTATGGCAATCAGCCATTTGGCAGCATCCAGGCTCTGGTGCAAGGCTGTAATGCTGAAAATGGTGGCGACAATGGCCAAAAAGGTAACCGTTACCTGATACAGTGCGTATTTTTGCACCAGCACCGCTGTTCCGGAACCGATTCCATAATTTTTTTTCGACATTTCATAGAGCTGCAGGGGTTGACCCCCGGTGGCACTGGGGGTAATCAGATTATAATACTGACCAACCATGGTCACAGTCCAGGCAAAATGAAAGCTCTCATTGGGATTATCCCTTCGCATCAATTTTAGCAGCATATAAGCTTCCAAGATCCAATAGATGAAAACACAACCAATCCCCAAAATGAGACAATAAACATTGGCTTGTTTAATTGTTCTTAAAAAGGTTTCCGGATCAACTTGTGTTAAGATAACAATTGCTGTTGCACTGATTAGAAAAACAAAGAACAAATAGTTCGAGTATTTTTTCCAAAACTTTGATTTCCAGAATTTTTCTTTTCTTCCTGTTTGATCCATTGTGTACCATCCTGATCTCGATTGAATTAATTATAACATACTGTTATGGTAAAGTAATGTAATTTTCAGCTATTTTCATGAAATTTTCATGAAAATAGCATCCTAAATCAAACCCACAAAGCCATGCTGTCGTAACGCCTCATATAAAACGATATTGACTGCATTTGACAGGTTCAATGATCGGGCCTTTTCATGATTTCTCATCGGGATACGAAAGCGATTATCGGGATGGGCTTCATGAATTTCGGTGGGAATCCCGGCAGTTTCCTTTCCGAACATCAAAAAAGCATTTTGATCATACTCAATTTGATGGTAAAACTTAGTGGCTTTAGTGGTCAGAATATACAGTTTGGCATCAGGATTCTTTTCCTGAAACTGATCAAAGGAGTCATAGACGCTGACATTGACAAGCTCCCAATAATCCAGGCCGGCCCGCTTTAAATGTTTTTCGTCCAATGAAAAACCCAGGGGTTTGATCAGATGCAGATTCGTCTCTGTCAATGCACACGTTCTGGCAATATTTCCGGTATTTTGGGGGATTTCTGGTTGATAAAGTAAAATATTCATATTCTTCCTTCTCATTATAAGTTATTTGTTGATTTTATTATAATCGAAAAAAGTCCAATTTCTTTCTTTTTTTTAAGTTCATCCTGGAAGACCGGGATGATCTTAATACCAACAAAGAAATTGAACTTCTGTTACAGGTCATTTTTATTCATTATTTATTGCAGAGTATCCCCTTTAATCGTGTTTTTCTTTGAATCCGGCTTTTGATTACTTTTTGGCAAAACAATTGAAAAGGTACTTCCTTTGTTGGGGATGGAGTCAATTTTTATTTTGCCATTATGTTTTTTGACAATATAATCAGCGATATTCAAACCCAGCCCAACACCACCGGTTTCACGGTTTCGGGCATCGTCAACCCGATAAAAACGGCTGAAGACTTTAGCCTTCTCTTCGTCCGTAAGCCCAATTCCAGTATCCTTAACCTCAATCACCAGGTGGCGCTTTCCCTGAACCAGACATAATTGAACCTTTCCACCGACTGGTGTGTATTTAATGGCATTATCCACTAAAATCCGGACCGCCTGTTTGAGTCGTTCTTCATCGCCCCGGTATTGGATCCCAGGCGAAATATTCTCACTGAGTTCAATTTCCTTTTCGTTGGCCAGTTCGGTCATCAGCTCAACCATTTGCTGACACATCGAGGATATGTCAAATACTTCCTTGTCGATGGCCAGGCGCTGATTTTCAGCCTGGGCCAAGAGCAATAACTCCGAAATGAGTTTGGCCATCGTTTCCCCTTCACTGGCAATATTGTTCAACCACTTCATGTTATCCTTGATCTGTTCATCCTCTTTGAGCTTCAGCACCTCAACATTGGTTTGAATAACCGTCAGCGGGGTTCGCAGTTCATGAGACGCATTGGCAATAAATTTCTTCTGATCCTCAAAGGTGTCTTTAATCGGCTGCAGGGATTTGCCAGCTAAAAAATAGCTGATGGGAATCAACACCGCAATCGATCCTAAGCCAATTAAAAACAAAAATGAAATGACATAGGCTATAATCGATCGCTCCGTCGAAATTTGCTGAAAAACCTGAAGCACATAGTCGTTGGAATTATTGGAATAGGGTAAGGTATAAACCCGATACTCAACATTGTCTGAGATTAGCAGATTGAACTGCGGAGTGTCCTTTTTTTCAATCGCCAGCTCGTAGCCCATCATAATCAGATTGCGGTCTTCGACCTTCATCGATTTTACAACATGGCTGCTGTCCCACATAATAAATTGATAACCGAATTTATCATGAACCGAATCCCCGGAATTGATCGGTTGAGCGGTAGTTTGGCCGTTGTTTGAAATGATTTCCTTGGCCACCGTAGTCAAATACATTTCTCCGGAAAGCGTAAGACTCCAGTTTACTAAAAAACCCAGCAGAAAGATAAACATGAACATGAAGATAACCAGAATCAAGGTATTAAACATGGTGATCTTGCGTTTGATTTCTTTAAACATGGGCCTTAACTCTCCAACCTATTTTTTCCCAAGCGTGTATCCTACCCCTCGGATGGTATCAATTTTAACCTGGGTATCGACAATTTTTTTTCGCAGGTTATGAACATAAATTTCAATATTATTTTCATTGACTTCTTTATCGAAGCCCCACACCCGATCCAGGATTTGTTCCCGGGTAAACACCTGATTGGGGCGTTTTAACAGCATTTCCAGAATCTTCGCTTCCTTAACTGACAGCTTGAATTCTTTGCTTTCAGTTTGCAGAATATTCTTTTTGGTATTAAAACTGACATCTTCAAAAACAATCGTCTCGCCCTTGATCCCATGATCGGGACGACGACCCAGGGCCCGAATCCGGGCAAACAGCTCTTTAGCAGAAAATGGTTTGATCAGATAATCATCAGCGCCCAAATCCAGGCCTTTGACTTTGTCATCAATGGTCCCTTTGGCTGTCAGCATCAAAACCGGGGTGTTAATGCCCTGGTCGCGGATCTGCTGCAAAATTTCAATACCGCTTTTGATCGGCAACATAATATCTAAAACAATGACATCATAAATAGGGTTTAGAGCAAATAACAGACCTTCCTCCCCATCGTTGGCAATGTCACAATCGATGTTTTGTATTTTACATAATTCCTGGAGTGCATCGGTTATTTTTTTTTCGTCTTCTACAAATAATATACGCATAAAGCGACTCCTTCCACCTTTTGAATTTTGATTATAAGTTAACAGATTAATTATAGAGCCAAAATCTTAAAGCTATATAAAACAAGGAAAATATGATATTATTCTAAGATAATCGAAACCAACCGTACCGACCTGACACTTATCGATGATCACTCTATCTGACTCCAGGGTCATTGTCGGTACTACTTTTATCTTTTTATTTATCGATTGGTTATGGAGGTTCCCATGAAAGAGATACTGATTATTGAAGATGATAAGAAAATATCCCGGATCATTGAACTGCAGCTTAAGCATGCCGGTTTTGAGACGGTTAAGGCGTTTACTGGCCGGGAAGGGATCGAAGCCTATCATCAACATCCCGGCTTTGATCTGGTTTTACTTGACATTATGCTACCGGAGGTCTCTGGTTATGATGTCCTTAAATATATCAAGAGCCAAAATCATCACCTGCCAATTATTTTGTTGACCGCCAAAGACGATACCAATGATGTGGTAACCGGTTTTGACCTTGGCGCCGATGATTATGTGACAAAACCCTTTAATTTTGACGAGCTGTTGGCCCGAGTTAAAGCCAATATTCGAAAAAATGCTCCTGAATCCGCACCAAATAGCCATTTGATTTTTAAAGATATTGAGATCGATCTGGATGCTTTCAGCGTTAAGCGCCAATCCCAGGAAATCAGTTTATCCCGAACCGAATTTGACCTGTTTTATTATCTCGTCCTGAACCACGATCTGGTTCAGTCCCGGGAACAGATCCTCACCAAGGTCTGGGGCTTTGATTATGACGGTGGTGATAATATTGTTGATGTTTATATTAAATATCTGCGGGACAAAATCGACCGGGATTTTGATGAAAAACTGATCCATACCGTTCGGGGGCGGGGCTATGTGGTTCGATAAGCTAAATATTCCCGGTCGTAAAAAGCCGTTAAAAATATATCATCGCATTGTGTTCTTTTTTATTCTGGCTTTGACGGCTGTATTAACGCTTTCGTTTTTGATGGTTTTCTTTTTCTCCCAGCAACTTATTTTAAACGAAAGCAAAGCGACGATGATCCGCTTTAATAATTACGTCATCAATACCCTGGACGAGAACATGCCCGCCCTACTCAGCTTACCAGCTGACCAACGACTGGAATTCATTTCAGAAAAACTTTATCCCTATGTCAAGGATAATTCGCTCATTGCCTATCAACTCAAGGATAACCAAGGCAATATCTATCAATCATCCGAAATCCTGACTGATCTGCTGGTTGCTGAAAACCTCGATAAGTATAATTTTCATTTATTCGAGTTCAGCTTTAATGACGACAACGATCAAACCATTACCGTAAACTCGTTGCGCTACAACCAGATCGAATACTATTATCTGGGGTCCTACTATGTGCTGGAAGACGGCGACATTATCTATCTCCAGATTATCAAAAACCTCAATGATAGTTATGTATTCATGACTACCCTGTTTATTCTGATGATCGCCATCAGCATTCTCGGACTGATTGCCATAATTCTAATCGGCATTTATGGTACCAAGCAAACCCTGAAACCGCTGATTGAAATCTCCGAAACCGCTAAAAATATCACCGAAAACAATTTAAATGTGCGGATCGAAGAAACCGGCAACAAGGATGAGCTGGATCAGCTGATCATGTCTTTAAACCAGATGATCAAAAAACTGGAATCCGCTTTTAATAACCAGAAGCGTTTTGTTTCGGATGCCTCCCATGAACTGCGGATTCCTCTAACGGTGATTCAGGGCTATATTGATATTTTATCCGATTGGGGCAAAAATGATCCGCAACTCCGGGATGAATCAATTGAAGCGATTCGGGATGAAATTCAGGGGATGAATAAGATGGTCGAAGATTTATTATTGATTACGCGAATTGAAAACAATTATTTTGATGAAGATTTTATTATTCTGGATATTTCGACGCTTTTGGAAAAGATTTTTTATCAGTGTCAGATGATTGATCCCGATCACCAATACATCATGGAATCCTGTGACCACGCCTTTGTCCGGGGTAATGAAGGCCTGCTGATTCAGGCGATCCGCGGTCTGCTGGACAATAGCCGCAAGTACACCCCAATGGGGGGAACCATTACCCTGAGCTGTCGGACACACAAAAACAAAATGAATGAAATCTCGATCAGAGACACTGGCTGTGGCATCCCCGCCGCCGAGCTTGACAAGATCAAGGAACGTTTTTACCGGATCAGCAGTGACCGCTCCCGGGCCACTGGCGGTTCGGGCCTGGGATTATCGATCATTGACAGTATCGTCAGCATTCATCGTGGCAAACTGATTATTACCAGCGAAATAAATCAGGGCACCAAAGCGACTATCTTGCTAAAAAAACAGTAAAAAAACGGGGCGGATTGCCCCGTTTGAGGTTGTCGATAAACTACCGTACCGACCAATTGTTAATCTGTTGTTCGCTGCACCATGCGAAATCCGCTACGCTCCTTTCGCATTGGTCGCGGGCAGTCGCCAACTATAAGCAAGCTTATGATTGGCTCGTTGCCTGCGCGCAGAATCTGACAGGCGATGCCGTGTCCGCTCNNNACAACATGATGTAACAATTGTCGGTACTAGGTTATCTTTTTTGACAGTCTGAAACGGGGCGGATCGCCCCGTTTTATTTCTATAAACATTCAGCAAAAATCTGAACCGCCTGATCAATTTCGGCTTTGGTAACCACCAGCGGTGGCACAAAACGAATGGCATTGCTGCCAGCAGTAATCAACAACAAGCCTTTTTCCATCGCCTTGGCAACGATGGCACCCAGATCAGCATCAATCTGGATGCCCACAATCAGACCCATGCCGCGCACCTCTTTAATGGCCGAATGGTCTTTTTTCAAGGCTTCCAGTTGGGCTTTGAGATAATCCCCTTTTTCCGTGACCGCTTCAAAAAATCCCGGTGCGGTCAGGGTTTCAATCACATATTTGGCGGTGGCGGTCACAAATGGGTTGCCCCCAAAGGTGGACGCATGGGTTCCCGGGGTAAAGACTTCGGCCACGTGATCTTTGGCAATAATGCCGCCGATGGGGACCCCGCCCCCTAAGCCTTTGGCCATCGTCACCACATCCGGTACAACACCATATTGCTGGTAAGCAAACAGTTTGCCCGAACGGCCAATCCCGGTTTGCACCTCGTCAAAAATCAGCACGATGTTTTGTTCATCACAGATTTTACGGACTTCTTTTAAATAGTCCGGATCGGCGGGATAGATTCCCCCTTCGCCCTGAATCGGTTCGAGAATAATCCCACAGGTTTTAGGGCTGATCTGCGCCTTCAGGGCATCGATATCGTTATAGGGTACATGATAAATTTCCGGCATCAGCGGTTCCAGGTTTTCCTGGTATTTTTTTTGGCCTGTAGCAGTAATCGCCGCATAAGTTCGGCCATGGAAAGATTGAATCATGGCAATGATTTCCACTGCTTCCACGTCTTTTTTAAGCTTGCCATACACCCGGCACAGTTTTAAGGCCGCTTCACAGGCTTCTGCCCCGCTGTTACAAAAGAATACCTTATCCAGGCCACTGGCCTTGGTCAGCATTTCGGCCAGTTCAATGCCCGGTTTGGACCAGTAAAGATTGGAAATATGAACCAGTTTTTCCATCTGCGCCTGCATTGCTGCCAGCAGACCCGGATGGGAATGACCCAGGGCATCAACAGCAATCCCAGCCACAAAATCCAAATATTCTTTGCCATTATGATCAGTCAGAACACAGCCCTGACCCTTATCAAAGACCAGAGGAAAACGCTTATAGGTTTCCATGATCACATTGTTTCCTCGTGTTATTAAATCCATATTGTCCTCCTTATATAATGGAACGACGAATCATCGTTCCGACCCCGGCAGCCGTGAACAATTCCAGTAGCATTGAATGTTCCACCTTGCCGTCTAAAATATGAACCGAATTGACTCCCTGATTCAGGGCATCGACACTGTTTTCCACCTTGGGAATCATCCCGCCGGAAATAATCCCCTCTTCAATCAGTTTGGGCACATTTTCAGCAAACAACCGTCTGATAATCGAATCCGGATTGTCCGGATCCATATAGACCCCATCGGTATCCGTTAGATAAATCAGCTTTTCAGCTTTAACTGCTTTGGCAATGGCATACGCTACATGATCAGCATTGATGTTGTAGCTCTGGCCGGTTTTATCCGTGCCAATCGGCGCAATCACCGGCAGATAATCGTCTTTTAACAGAGTATTCAAGAGCCGGTTATCAACCCGGATAATGTCCCCAACAAAACCGATGTCCAGATTATTAACAAATTTCTTCTTCACCTTGATCATCCCGCCATCTTTTCCTGAAAGGCCGACAGCATTCATTTCACGGTTCTGAAGCAGCTGGACAATTTCCTTGTTGATTTTTCCGGATAAGACCATTTCGGCAATTTCGACCACCTTTTCATTGGTAATCCGCAACCCTTCGACAAATTCGGTCTGGATTTCCAAGTCACTCAGCATTCCGGAAATATCTTTGCCGCCGCCATGAACAATGATCAAACGGATGCCCACCAGACGCATCAGCGAAATATCATCCATCACCGACTGCTTTCTGGCCTCATCATACATAAAACTGCCACCATATTTAATGACCATGGTTTTCTTTTTAAACTGTTGGATATAGGGCAAAGCTTCGATCAGAATCTTGGCCTTTTCAATATATTTTTCCATTATTTACTCTTTTCTATTTAACTTCGGTAATCGCCATTGATTTTGACATAATCGTAGGACAAATCACATCCCCAGGCCACAGCTTTTTCATCGCCTTCTTCCATTTCAACCACAATATAAATATCTGTTTCGGACAGCACTTTCTTCGCTTCATCTTCATCAAAGGCAATCGGGGCACCATCGTTTAAGAGGGTAATCATCCCAGCCTGACTGGAAAAAACCAGGGAAACCTTCAAGGGATCAAATTCAGCCCCGGAATAGCCCAAGGCACAAAGCACCCGACCCCAATTGGCATCTTCCCCAAATAAGGCGGTTTTGACCAGACTGGACGTGATTACCGATTTAGCCAGCTTGCGGGCATCATCTTTGGTTTTTGTCCCACGAACTTCCACTTCCACAAACTTGGAAGCGCCTTCGCCATCGCGAATGATTTTTTTTGCCAGGGTTTTATGTACATATATAAAAGCTTCTCTAAAGATCTCATAATCCGGGGTATTTTCCTGCAAGGGCAGATTTCCAGCCATCCCGTTGGCAATCACCGCTACCATGTCATTGGTACTGGTGTCGCCATCCACAGAGATCATATTGTAAGTATCAACAGTGGTTTCTTTTAGCAACTGATCAAGCAGGGCTGGTTCAATATTTGCATCAGTCGTCACAAAGGACAGCATCGTCGCCATATTGGGATGAATCATCCCGGAGCCCTTGGCCATGCCGCCGATCTTTACGGACTTACCGCCGATTTCCACCTCGACGGCAATGGTCTTTTTTACTGTATCGGTGGTCAAAATCGTATTTGCAGCAATGTCGCCGTCTTCTTGGCTACTTCCTAATTTTGCTCCCAGGAGTTCAATCCCAGACAGAATTTTCTCAACCGGTAAAATCACCCCAATCACCCCAGTTGAAGCAATCAGCACATCCTCCGGTTGCACCCCTAAAACCGCTGCCGCTTTGTTGGCTGTAGCTGCTACAGCTTCCTCGCCTTTTTGTCCTGTGCAGGCATTGGCGTTGCCACTGTTGACCACCACCGCCTGCTTGTAGGGATTATTCATGACTTTGTTACACCAGAGAATCGGCGCAGCCTTGACAACATTGGTAGTTGTCATGATGCTGGTTGCCCCGGGTACCTCTGAAAAAATCATTGCCAGATCATTTTTTTCATTCTTTTTAATGCCGCAATTGATTCCCCCGGTTTTAAAACCCAGAGGTGTTGTCACTCCACCTGTCTTTATTAGTTTCATGTCTTTACTCCTTGTATTTTAATGAATCGTCTCTGATCCGTCAGGTTTTCACCAAACTGTCATACCGACCAACTGCTAATCTGTTGTCGGTGCGGACTCTATATTCTTATATCACACCATTATTAACTGATTTGTCACTGCTTATTTAAATGGGAAAATCGGCAATAAAGTCGATACCGGTTTTTTCAGCCAGTCCAAAACAGATATTCATATTTTGTACCGCCTGCCCGGCGGCTCCTTTAATCAGATTATCAATGGCTCCTACGACAATGACGTGGTTGGTTCTAGGATCGATGGACAACCCGATATCACAAAAATTAGTTCCTTTCACCCAGCGGGTTTCCGGCATCCGATTTTCCAGAATTCTGACAAAATATTCGTCGTTGTAGAATTCACGGTAAATCGCCTTGATCGCTTCCAGACTCAGGTCAGCGGTTAATTTAGCATAGGATAAGGCCAGAATGCCCCGATTCATTGGAACCAGATGGGGGGTGAACAGAATATTAAAATCCTGACGATTTAATAGCCGCAATTCCTGCTCAATTTCCGGCGTATGTCGATGGGAACCGATTTTATAAGCCTTGATGGTTTCATTGCACTCGGAGTACATCAAATCGGTGACTGTTCCCCGGCCAGCTCCAGTTACCCCTGATTTGGCATCAACGATAATGCTGCCCGTATCAATCAGATTATTTTTGATTAATGGCGCCAGGCTTAAAATGCTGCAGGTTGTATAACAGCCGGGATTTGAAATAAGCTGGGCCTTTTTTATCTCTTCCCGATGCAATTCACATAATCCATAAACCGCATCATTCAGTAATGAATGGTTAAAATGCTCGGTTTGGTACCAATCCTCATATACATCGATATCTTTAATCCGGAAATCAGCCCCCAGATCGATGACCTTTGTTTTTGTGAGTACCTCTGCCGTAACGGTTTTGGATGCAATTCCATGGGGTAAGGCTAAAAATACCACATCCGACTTCTCTGCCAATTCTTTGATGTCGGTTGCTTCACAAACGAGATCGGTAATACCTTGAAAGTTTCCATAGATATCACTGAATTTTTGTCCGGAAAAGCTTCTGGTTCCGATTGTCACCACTTCTACTTCAGGATGCCGCATTAAAATACGGATCAGTTCCTGTCCGGCATAACCAGTTCCTCCGATAACAGATGCTTTAATCATTTTATTTTACTTCCTTTCTTAAATGTCTTTGCTTAAGAATAGTAAGAGTTTAGGCAAACCGGGTCACACAATCCCACAAAAAATCGAGATGCGGTTTATCTACAATCTTAGTATTCTATTTTTATACTATCCAAGTAAACTCTTTAAATATTTATTTTACCAAAATATGTGAAGTCTGTCTGTTAGTTTCTTAAATATATAATATATTATTTTTGTATTATACTCGCTTCTCTATGCATAATCAAGCGTTTTTATGTATATTTATAAATTTATGCGAATTATTTTCTTTTTATACTTGCTTTTCTCTTGAAATGATTGTATAATCATTCATGTGATTAAGTTGATTATACCAACGAGATAATTATCAGGAGGATATAAAATTGAAGAAGAAAGTAATTCTTGCCTATTCCGGGGGATTGGATACCACAACCATTATCCCATGGCTTAAAAATACCTATGACTATGATGTTATTGCTGTGTGTGTCGATGTTGGACAGGGTACTGAACTTGACGGTCTCGAGGAAAGAGCCCTGGCTTCAGGTGCCAGCAAATTATATATTGAAGACGTAACCGACGAATTCGTCGAAGATTATGTGTGGCCTGCGCTTCAAGCTGATGCGATTTATGAAAAAAAATATTTATTGGGCACCTCCCTGGCCCGTCCTTTGATTGCCAAGGTGCTGGTAAAATATGCTGAACTGGAAGGCGCTGAAGCCATCTGTCACGGTGCCACCGGCAAGGGAAATGACCAGGTTCGTTTTGAATTGACCATTGGTGCTTTAGCACCACAGTTAAAAATCATTGCCCCCTGGCGAATTTGGGATATCAAGTCCCGGGAAGATGCCATGGACTACTGTGTCATGCATGATATCAAGGTACCGATGTCGATCAGCAACAGCTATAGTCGGGATAAAAATATTCTGCATATGAGCCACGAAGGCCTGGAACTGGAAGATCCCTCTCTGGAACCGCAATATAAAAAATTACTGCAAATGACCACCCCATTGGAAGAAGCGCCGGATGAAGCTGAAATTGTCAGTCTTGACTTTGAACAGGGAATTCCCGTCCGACTAAACGGTGTAGAAATGACGGGCCGGGAGCTGCTTGAACAACTCAATATTATTGGTGGCCGTCACAGCATTGGTGTCGTTGATCTGATTGAAAACCGGGTGGTAGGGATGAAATCCCGGGGAATTTATGAAACTCCCGGCGGTTCAATCCTTTACAAAGCCCATGAAGAATTGGAACATATGTGTCTTGATCGTCAAACCTTTGGCTTTAAACAACAGGCAGCCGTTAAATTTGCCGAACTGGCCTACAACGGCGAGTGGTTTACACCGCTGCGGGAAGCTTTAACAGCCTTTGTCGATGAAACCCAAAAAACGGTTACCGGAAATGTTCGTTTAAAGTTATATAAGGGCAATATTATTCTCATTGGTGTGACCTCGCCTTACTCACTCTACAATGCCGAAATTGCCAGCTTTACCACTGGTGATCTTTATGATCATAAGGACGCTGAAGGATTTATCCATTTATTTGGCTTACCGCTTAAGGTTCGTGCTTTAATGCGACTCAGCCGCGAAGAAAAAGGGGAATAGAATAAAATGAAAAAAATGTGGGGAGGTCGGTTTTCTAAAAAAACCGACCTTTTAACTGATGATTTCAACTCGTCCATATCCTTTGATCAACGCCTGTACAAACAGGACATCACTGGAAGTATTGCCCATGCCCGAATGCTTGGAAAACAAAATATTATTGATCCCAACGAAGCTGAACTGATCATCAAAACGTTAGAAGCGATTCTTATCGATATCGAAGCCGGAAACGTTGAGTTTTCGGTATCAATGGAAGATATTCATATGAATGTCGAAGCCATTCTGACTGAACGGATTGGTGATATCGGCAAAAAACTCCATACCGGCCGAAGTCGCAACGATCAGGTTGCCACCGATATGCGCCTCTATGTCAAAGAAATTGCCGATGACAGCAAGTCTCTGATTCGTAACCTGATCCTGACCCTATTGGATCTGGCTGATGACCATACCAACACCATCATGCCCGGCTATACACATTTGCAACGGGCCCAACCCATTACTTTTGCCCATCATCTGATGGCTTATGTGGAAATGTTCAAGCGGGATATGATCCGAATGGCTCAGGTTAAAGCGATGGCTGACACCTTACCGCTGGGTTCCGGTGCTTTGGCAACCACTACCTATCCACTGGATCGGGCCGCCGTTGCCGCAGAATTGGACTTTGCCTTTATTTCCCTGAACAGTCTGGATGGGGTTTCGGATCGTGATTTCTGTCTTGATTTCCTTGAAGCGGCCTCCGTCTTAATGATGCACCTCAGCCGTTTTTCGGAAGAGATCATCCTCTGGTGCAGCAGCGAGTTTAATTTCATCACTCTCGATGATGCCTTCAGTACTGGCAGTAGCATCATGCCCCAGAAAAAAAATCCGGACATTGCCGAACTGGTGCGGGGTAAAACTGGCCGGGTATATGGCAACCTGATGGGCCTGCTGACCACCATGAAGGGGATTCCCCTGGCCTATAATAAGGACATGCAGGAGGATAAGGAACCAGTATTCGATACCTATGATACCATTAAAATCTGCCTGATCACCTTTGCCAAAATGATCAAAACCCTGACCGTCAATAAGGAAACGATGAAAAAAGCGGCTGCCGGGGGCTTTTCCAACGCCACCGATGCCGCTGATTGGCTGGTTAAACACGGGGTCGCCTTTCGTGACGCCCATGAAATCATTGGTAAGTTAGTATTTTTTGCGCTGGAACAGCAAAAAAGCCTGGATGAACTGACCCTGGACGAATACCGGAGTATCTCACCGGTTTTTGATGAATCCATTTTTTCGGCCATCGATCTGAATGCCTGTGTCAACCAACGAAATATTATTGGCGGGCCGGCTGAAGAGCAGGTTCGCAAAGCCATCGCTTTTAACCACCAATGGTTAGTTCAGAATTAAACGCTAAATGCCCTGTCTTAACCACGCAATTAAATCAAGAAAGTTTTTTTAGCTTCCTTTGTCTTGTTTTTCACAAAGAAATATGGTATGCTTTAGCTATATCTTACGCATTTTTACACAGAATTAAAATATAGAAATAGAGAGTATAAAATGGGAAAATACAAGGTTGGTAAAGAAACCAAGGAAAAGATTTATGAGGCATCTAAAGCCTTATTTTATGAATATGGCTATACCAGCACCACCTGCCTGAAGATTGCCAAGGAATCCGGGGCGAATGTTGGTCTGATCAATTATTATTATGGTTCAAAAGGCGGCCTTGGAATTGAATTATATAACGAACTCATGTCGACTATCAAAGCGAAGGTTACCGAAAATCTTTACAAATTAGGGCTCGAAACAACCCTTTTACTTCAAACCGCCGTTGAGTGGCGGGTATTGAACAACAATATGCGATTCAATAAAAATTTCAGTCGATTTTACTACGATTTACTGGGAGAAAATGTTCTTTACAAGGAACAAAGTGTGGTCACCGATTTTTACCGCAATCTGGCTGAAAGCTGCGACCTTCACTACAGCGACTTTGAGATTGCCTTTATTGCGTTCGCCAGCGCCGGTGCTACACAAGGTATTAATCTTGCTTATGATGCCGGGCTTATTGATTGTTCTTCTCAAGATTTCATTAACTCCAGTATTCATCTATTGCTGAACAATATGGGTCTTGATCCAGAACTTATCAAACAGGTAATTAGCGAATCCTACGAAATCGAAAAAATGTTTACCGTGCGAATCGAAAAAAATTTTAACATTGTCTGATCGTATCATTTTTTCTGGCTTCTCCGGTATCCTTACAGCGTCATGCTTAACATGGCGCTGTTTTTTTATACTCTTTCTCCCATTTTTTTAACTTCAATTAATATTTGAACTACATAACGTCAACACACTATTTTAACGCTCCACTCATCACTGTAAAATTTTTATAATTCATGTTTTAAACGTTTATAAATGTGTAAAATTCTATATATTTTCGTAATTATTCACTTTTAATGTAAATAATGCTGGACATTCCCGATTTTGCATGCTATTATCATCATACACTTAAACGTAACTAATATTGTACTTGTATAACTTATTGATCACTGAACCACTATCTTAGCTTTATCGAACTATTTTTCGGCTCAGTGATTGAAATAGTGCTTTTGGGGGTGATTCGCACACCAATTTAAGAAGGAGGATTTAAAAAACGCATGTTATAACCCCCTTGCTATTATCCGTTGTGAACCAAGCCAAACAGCAAACGTTTAAATGACATTTGAATCCTAACTAATCATGTTATTTTTCGCGGCTGACTGGCTACATACCCATCTCGAAAATCGGGGCTGGGTAAACTTTAAACATCCTGGTCTGATTCCAGGGTGATATCTTTTAGAAGAGGTGAAATTATGAAAAATAATACGTTCCTAAAAATTGCAGTATTATCGGTTTTCTTTGTCCAAATGGGGGTTGGTACCATCACACCGGCTATCGCCAGTATTGCTGCGGCCTTCCCTGATGTTCCATTTACATCCCTGTTGCTTGTTTCTACTCTGGCAGTATTAATGTCTGTTCCGGCTACCCTGATCTCCGGTCGACTTGCCGGTGGTGTTGTAAAATACAAAACGCTGTTAATCATTGGTATGATTCTCTTTATCGGTGGTGGTATGGCCCCCTATTTTATGACGACTTCCAGTTTTACGGCAATTCTGATCGTTCGAGCCATCTTCGGTATTGGACTCGGGATTGTTACACCTTTGGGCGCCGCACTGATTATCGCTTTCTTTGATGGTGAGGTACGGGCTCAAATGATGGGCCTCAGCGGTGTCGTTGGCAACGTAGGTGGAATTCTCTTCCAATTACTCGGTGGTTTTGCGGCGACAATTTCCTGGGAATATGCATTTTTAGTTCACGGATTAGGGATTGTAACCTTAGTGATTGTTCTGTTCCTGCCTGAGCCAGCAAAAGCTCCCGTTCAAGCAGTTGGTGAAGCAAAGCCCAAACTGCCCGGGGCCGTGTTTGCTTTTGCCGGTTTAATTTTCTTCATGATGGTTCTGATTTACCCGATGCTGGTTAACATGTCTTCAATTATCGCTGCCGGTGGTATGGGAACTGCTGGAGATGCTGCTCTTGTCTTGACAATGTTCACAGTCGGCGGAATGCTGGGAGGTTTAATTTTTGCGAAAGTCTTCGGTATTTTCAAAAGTAATACCATGCCATTAGGCGTTGCTTTAATAGCTGTCGCCATGGTCAGTATTGGTCTGGGAAATTCCATTGCCTTTATGTACATTGGTACAACTGTTGCCGGTGTTGGTTTAGGTTTTATCATGCCAAGCATCTTCATGAATTTGGGCGCAGCCGTCCATCCCAGCCAGATGCCCACCGCCTCGGGAATTGTCATGGCATCCATGAATGTCGGTGGATTCTGTTCGGCTTATTTCTGTTTTTGACCAACTAAATTGAC